>DASRCD010000207.1:0-2428 GCA_035653315.1 Candidatus Angelobacter sp. | reverse complement strand
ACGCACCTGGGCGGCGACAACATCGACCAGCGCATCGTCGACTGGTTGATCGATGAATTCAAGAAAGACGAAGGCCTTGACCTCCGTGGCAAGGGCAACGAGATGGCGCTGCAACGTCTTCGTGATGCCGCGGAACGCGCCAAGATCGAGCTCTCCACCACGATGGAGACCGAGATCAATCTGCCGTTCATCACCGCGGATGCGACCGGCCCCAAGCATCTGGTCAAGAAGCTGACCCGGGCCAAGCTGGAGCAGATGGTGGATGACATCATTCAGCGTTCAATTGGTCCGTGCAAGCAGGCCATGAAAGACGCAGGGGTGGATGCCGGCAAGATCGACGAAGTAGTGCTGGTTGGCGGACAGACCCGCATGCCTCGCATTCAGGCATTGGTAAAAGAGCTGTTCGGCAAAGAACCGCATCGCGGCGTGAATCCGGATGAAGTTGTGGCGATTGGCGCGGCAGTGCAGGCGGGCGTGCTGGCAGGAGACGTGAAAGACCTGCTGCTGCTGGATGTGACTCCGCTGACGCTGGCGATTGAAACGCTGGGCGGCGTGGCGACGCAGATGATTCCGCGCAACACGACGATTCCGACCAAGAAGACGGAAACGTTCTCCACGGCGGCTGACAGCCAGCCATCCGTAGAAGTTCACGTGTTGCAGGGCGAGCGTCCGCTGGCAAAGGACAACCGCACTCTGGGCAAGTTCCACCTGACCGGGATTCCACCGGCGCCGCGTGGCGTGCCACAGATTGAGGTAACGTTCGATATTGACGCCAACGGAATCCTGAACGTGACCGCGAAAGACAAGGCCACGAACAAGGAGCAGAAGATCACCATTACCTCTTCTTCCGGCTTGAGCAAGGAAGAAGTGGAGCGCATGGCCAAGGAAGCTGAAGCGCATGCTTCAGAAGACAAGGCAAAACGCGAGGAGATTGAAGCCCGCAACCAGCTTGACAGCATGGTCTATCAGGTGGAAAAGACCCTGAAAGAGCATGGGGACAAGATCTCCGGTGACGAAAAGGGCCAAGTTGAATCGGCGATTGCCGATGCGAAGAAGGCGCTGGAAGGCACCGACGCGGCGGCCATGAATTCCGCCCGCGAAAGGCTGACCCAGGCTTCACACAAACTGGCAGAGGTGATGTACAAGTCAACTCAAGCCCCGCAGGATGGCGCTGGCGCTGGTCCGCAAGCTGGACAAGCCCAGAACAACGCTGGGGAAAAGAAAGATGAAGGCGTGATTGACGCCGAGTATGTTGACGTGGAGGACAGAAAGTAAGCGCGATCAGCGGGCGCGAGTCCGCTGCGCTTGATTCTGAGAAGCAAAGCGCTGAAGGGAGCTGTTCCTCACAGAGTGATGCGTTGAAAGGCGGCAGTAAGTGCCGCCTTTCAACCATAAACAGGAAAGAGGGGAGCCCAAGTGAAAAAATATTTAGTGGTAAAAATGGCAGAAGGCTGGAGCCAGGTAGTCAACTGGATAGTGATGCCGGGGCTTTATACGCTGGAAGCAGCACAAGCATTTGTAGCAGGCGCTGTGGCGGATGAGCCGGACGCAAGATACATGATCCAGGAAGTGGGAGCGGCGTAAGTCATCGCCGTGACCGGTGATCGCGCGTGATCGGGGAAGCAGGACTACCGCGGATTTGCGCGGATGAGAATGAAGGCGGGTTTAGCCGCGAATCAACGCGAAAGACGCGAATGTTTTATGAGGCGCGGCTTAAACCAGCAATTAGCACTTAGCGATTGGCATTAGCAAAACTATTTGGGATTGGCTAATTGCTAGGTGCTAATTGCTAACTGCTAGATGCTAGTTGCTGAATTGGAGAATAGATGCGATATAACCGGCGTCGTGGTTTGAGAATGTTTGCGGTTGCGGCTTTATTGCCGATGATGGCCCTGGCACAGGCACAGCCTGCCGCGAGTCCGCAGGACCCAATAAGCCAGGAGATCACCCAGCTTGTCCGCAATTTTTTGGCGAACGTTCCCAAGAACGATCCTAAAGTTTTTCAGGAATTCTTTGCCGACGATGTGATCTATACGCGAGCCGCCGGCGTGACGGTGGGCAAGGCTGACATTCTCAAGAACATCGATGTCCGCGCGGAAAGCACACCAGAGGCTACGTTTGAAGCGGATGATTTCACTGTCCATCCTTATGGAGAGATGGCGGTCGTAAACTTCCGGTTGATTGGCCACAACGTGGAAAAAGGCCAGCCCACCACGTATTTCCGCAACACCGGAACATTTTTAAAGCGCAATGGAAAATGGCAAGCGGTAGCCTGGCAGGCGACGAAGGTACCGGAAAAGCAGTAGACAGTAGTTAGTATTTAGTAAATAGTAATTAGCAATTGGCAAAACCATATTCATGGCAACGACACAACAAAAAGATTATTACGGAGCACTGGGGGTAAAGAAAAACGCTTCAGCGGATGAGA
>DASRCD010000206.1:0-2453 GCA_035653315.1 Candidatus Angelobacter sp. | reverse complement strand
CACCTCTTATGACGTGGATACGCTGATCTACAACAGCAAAAAGCTGATCATGCATGCCTCGCTGGCCAGCGAGGTCAACGTGCTGGCGCACATGCTGGACGCCATTTCCGTCACTGACCGTTATGCCCGCGACTTTACGCGCAAAGCCCTGCGTGACGTTATCCGCGAAACCATTGCCTGTTTTCCAGTCTATCGCACGTACATTGATGAACGCGGCGGGATGACCGAACGCGATCGGGCGCACATTCACGACGCCATCGTCAGGGCCAAGCGCCGCAATCCTGATAAAGCACCGGCCAGCTTTGATTTTCTGCGTGACATTCTCCTGCTTAAACATAAAAACATTGAGGACCAGTCAGAGATTTACCGCAAAAAGCTCCATTTCACGCTGAAATTTCAGCAACTCACCGGGCCGGTAATGGCCAAGGGGCTTGAAGATACGGCATGTTACGTCTATAACCGCTTCGTTTCGGTGAATGAAGTAGGCGGATCGCCCAAACAGTTCGGCATCACCCTGGATGAGTTCCATGCCGGCAACTTAAAACGTGCGGAAAACTGGCCATACTCCATGCTGGCTACTTCCACGCATGACACCAAACGGGCTGAAGATGTGCGCGCCCGTCTTAATGTGCTCTCGGAAATGCCCAAGACATGGGGCGCACAGGCGTTGAAGTGGCGCAGGGCCCACCGCCGCCGTAAGCGCATACTCTCTGACGGACGCCCGGTTCCCGACCAGAATGAAGAGTACTTGCTCTATCAAATCTTGATCGGCTCGTGGCCCTTCACGTTTCCAGAGGAAAAAGATCGCACAGAATATATTGAGCGGATCAAGCA
This sequence comes from Candidatus Angelobacter sp., assembly GCA_035653315.1. Classification (GTDB taxonomy): domain Bacteria; phylum Acidobacteriota; class Terriglobia; order Terriglobales; family Acidobacteriaceae; genus Angelobacter. Next base: position 1,619 of record DASRCD010000206.1, on the reverse strand, counting down.
ATATATGACCAAGGCCGTGCATGAAGCCAAGGTCAACCTGAGCTGGATCAATGACGATCCTCAGTACGTTGAGGCATTGCAGCAATTCATTGAAAAAATCCTGAAGCCGGGAAATGATTCGCGCCCGAACACCTTTCTGGACGAGATGCAGGCATTCATGCAGGCCATAGAATTCTTTGGCGCCATTAACTCGCTGGCGCAGCGCCTTCTCACGATCACTTCTCCGGGCAATCCTGATATTTACCAGGGAGCGGAGTTGTGGGATTTCAGCCTGGTGGACCCGGATAATCGCCGTCCTGTGGATTACGCATTGCGCCAGCGGCTGCTTACGGAGCTTGATCACAGGGCTGAAGCCGGCAACCTAACCTGGCTATGCACGGAGTTGCTCCAGGATTACCGGGATGGACGCATTAAGATGTGGACCACCATGCAGGCGCTGCGCTTACGCCGCGACCGCCGCGATCTTTTCCATGTGGGCCAGTATCTGCCGCTGAAGGCAACAGGAGCAAAGCAAGAACATGTAGTGGCATTCGCGCGCGAACACAATAACCAGGTGGCGATTGTGGCAGTGCCCCGGCTCAGTTACACGTTAGCAAGAGGCAAAGTTCGCGCTCCGTTGAATGAGCTTTGGGAAAATACGGAGCTTCCGGTTACGTCACACACGGCGGAATACCTGGAAAATGTGTTTACCGGAGAGCGAATCAGGGTAAGCCCGGAACGTACCCTGTTATGCCGCGAACTCTTCGCACACTTCCCTGTCGCTTTGCTGGTTTGCGGGTAACGCTTTTGGCGCACGATCCGTCACTGAGGAAAGCGCTGCCAGCTTTTGAGCCAAGGCGGGAGTCAATGCTCCTGCTTTGAAACGCCATCCCCAATTGCCATCACTCAGTGATGGCGTGTTCATGCGCGCATCACTGCCAAGCCCCAATACGTCTTGCAGCGGCACAATTGCGAGCTTGGCCACTGACGCAAATGCCGCCCGGATGAAAGCCCAGTGCATTCCGTCCGCCGGTTTGCCGAAATACATCTCAGCAGCCTGCTTTTCTTCTTCAGTAGCGGAATTTTCCCACCAGCCCGGAGTCGTATCATTGTCATGCGTGCCGGTATAGACAACGCAGTTCGGCTCAAAATTCTGGGGAAGATAAATGTGCGCGCCGGGATCGCCAAAGCCAAATTGCAGCACTTTCATTCCCGGAATGCCCAGCCGCTCACGCAGAGCATGCACTTCTTCCGTAATCAAGCCAAGGTCTTCCGCGATAAAAGGCAGGTCACCCAGGCGGGCACGCAGCACATGGAACAAATCGTCCATGGGCCCCCTGACCCATTTACCGTGAACTGCCGTGGGCTCGTCTGCGGGAATTTCCCAGTAACTTTCAAATCCGCGGAAATGGTCTAGCCGCACAATATCACACGTTTGCAGCGCCCAGATCATGCGCTTCATCCACCAGCTATACCCCTGCGACTTGCAAACTTCCCAACGGTATAGCGGATTTCCCCAACGCTGCCCCGTTTCACTGAACGCATCCGGAGGCACGCCGGCAACCACGGTGGGTTGAAGATTTTCATCCAGGAAGAACAGATCAGGATTGCGCCATACATCAGCGCTGTCATAGTTCACA
>DASRCD010000205.1:0-2464 GCA_035653315.1 Candidatus Angelobacter sp. | reverse complement strand
CGCCACGCGCCCCATGTCATCATGCGATCCAATGGCGACGACATAGCTGATCTTCTCGGCAAACTCAGGACGCGCAGCCGCCAGCAGGGAAAGGCCACCGGCAAAGCTCAGGCCAATTACGCCAACGGGGCGGTCCATGCGCGTGCTCAGCACCACGGCGGATTCGCCAATCACGTCAATAGTCCGGGGAGTTACGTGATAATCGGCCAGGTCTTCCAGGGCCGGCGTCATTACCAGTACGCCAGCGCCCGCCAGAGCGCGTGAAAGGCCCCACATGCGCGGATCCTCAATCCCCAAATGATGCACGCCGTGCAGCAGCACAATCGCGCCGGGATTCTTGATGTCCTGCGGAATATAAAGACGGTAATGCAACGTTCCGTGCGGCGTCTGCGCTACGCCATCCTGCTCTTTAAAAGGATGAGATGCAAAGCTGGCGCTGAACCCGGATGCCTTGGGGTTGGAGAAGCGCAGCAGGAGTGACATCGCACGCAAATGCGCGTTCACCGGATACAATAGCACCGTGCCTAAAAGACCAAATGAAGCTACGAGCACAAACAGAAAAATAAAGATTTTTTGCCTGCGCGTGAATCTTGCCACTAAATCTCCAGAATCACCGGCATGATAAGAGGCCGCCGTGATGTTGTTTTATTGATAAAGCGTTTCAGGTCAGCGCGGATTTTTTCCTTGATTACGCAATAATCGGCTTTCTCTTCCGGCGTGGAGCTATCCAGTGTTGCGGAGACAATGCGCCGCGCCTCGCTGACAAAGCCATCTTCTGATCCGGCGGCAAAACCGCGCATCACAATTTCCGGAATAGATTCCACCGTGCCTTTCAGCTTGTTAATGGCGATGATCGGCAGCACAAAACCGTCTTCGCTCAGGTGGCGACGGTCTTTAATGATCAGGTCTTCCACCACGTCCGTACGCGAACCGGAATCAATGCAGATGCGGCCTACAGTAACTTTCTCAATTTTGCGCGCGCCCAGTTCATCGAACTCCATCACATCGCCGCTTTCCAGCATTAGCACCTGTCCCACCGCGCCGTGCATGGAGCGCGCCATGTCCGCATGGATGCGCAGTTGCCGGTACTCACCGTGGATGGGAATAAAGTACTTCGGCTTTACCAGGTTCATGATCAGCTTTTGTTCTTCCTGGCTGGCGTGCCCGCTCACGTGCACCGGCGGATTGGAACCATCGTCATAGATCACGTCCGCTTCGCGACGGAAAAGATGGTCAATCATCCGGTAAATGCTTTTTTCATTGCCGGGGATAATGCGGGAAGAGAGCACTACGGTATCGCCACGTTCAATACGGGCATGCTTGTGATTATCCACTGCGGCGCGCGATAAGGCGGACATAGGCTCGCCTTGCGTCCCGCTGATCATCACACAAACCTGCTGCGGCTGGTAATCTTTGATCTGGCCGGGATGGATAAGCAGACCTTCAGGCACATCGAGATAGCCCAGGTCCATGGCGATCTCGGCGGCTTCCGTCATGGAGCGCCCGACCAGGGCGATTTTGCGCTTATATTCCCTGGCCATCTCAAAGGCCAGTTTGATGCGATGAATGGATGACGAAAAACAGGAGATGAAAAGCCGACGCTCCGTGCGGGCAAAAATCTCGTCAAACTTGCCGCGCACTGCGCGTTCACTGGGCGTATAGCCGCGTCGTTCAGCGTTGGTTGAATCCTGCATCAGCGCCAGCACGTTGCCTTCTTTGCCGTATTCAGCAAAGGTATGCAGATCAAAAAGACGATTGTCCGTGGGCGTGGGATCAACTTTGAAGTCGCCGGTGTGAATCAGAACTCCAAGCGGCGTGTGAATGGCCAGAGCCACGCAGTCCACAAGGCTGTGCGTGACTTGAATAGGATTAATCGTGAACGGCCCCAGGTTGAAGCGCGTACCGGCACGGATCTCGCGCAGGTCAGCCTCATCCAGCAGCTCATGCTCTTCCAGCTTGTTTTCCACCAGGGCCAGCGTGAACTCCGTGCCAAACACCGGGACCTTTAATTCCGTAAGCACCCAGGGCAGCGCTCCGATGTGGTCTTCATGTCCATGCGTTAGAACAATACCGCGCACCTTGTCGCGGTTCTGGATCAGGTAGGTAATGTCTGGAACAACAATGTCCACGCCCAGCAATTCAGATTCAGGGAACATCAGGCCGGCATCAATGACGATAATGTCATCCCCCCAGCGAATGGCCATGCAGTTCATTCCAAATTCGCCGAGGCCGCCAAGAGGGATTAAATGGAGTTTATGAGAGGGCATGGTTAATTAATGATGCTATCAGTAGTTGGCCATACGGGAAATGTTGAAATCGGAAAGCAGCCTTCGCGGTGCAAATGACATAGGTACAGTCCTGCCGGTTTTCATAGACGTTAATCAATCTTTGCTTTATTTTGTGAAACTTGGATTTTGCTTGTCCATCTATGCGTCTATGATCGTGAGCAAGCAAGGGATAAGCA
>DASRCD010000204.1:0-3168 GCA_035653315.1 Candidatus Angelobacter sp. | reverse complement strand
GGATTTCCTACGCTATATTGTGGAATATCTCAAGAAACATAAAAAGCGGATTAGCCCAAAAGAGACTATGTCTTATGGATATTGGCTTGTGAAATTCGAAAAGGTAGAATCTGAGATTTTGGAAGTTTGGGAATGTAATGCCGATGGCGCAGAATTTGTTAAGGGAGCTAATCTGGCCTTACTTTATTGGCGAGATCAACATCGTATATGTAGCCACTACAATGCTCAATTTAAGGCGCCATCTCTGAATCAGTTAACGGTGACCTCTAAAGGTGTTCTGGAAGGCTTGCCGCTAAAAGCTGTACGCTACCCGTCTCCTAGCCACATGTCAGGCTGGTGGCTTATCACTGATCAATATGACGGCAATATTCATAGCCTAAACAATGAGCACACCTTCCATATAACAGCAGCTCGTCCAGAATTAGCGAAATTTCTTGCTCTTCCTGACGGATTCCGGTTTCATTCTGATTCGGAAAAAGCTTGGTTTGATGAGGAGGTAGCAAATTCTACAGCCTAGGATCTGATTTAACTGTCCGAGGCTGGTATGGTGGTTTAGGCTAGTTGCAGAGAACCATCATTAAGAACTTCCGCTGTGCTTGTTGCTCTAGTGCTGACGCAGTGGTTGCCTTACTTGAGGAACAAAATGAGATCATCATTTTTGGCCAAAGGTGGAATTTCAGAATGGAGTGGATATCGGACTTCTTTCCAGGCTGGGCAATAGCTACGCCTATGGTGCCTAGTGTAATCTGCTGCAAAAGAGCATCATCAAATGCGAGCGGAGAACCTGAGTGTAACCGCAGACGCGCATAACTGGATTCATGGCTCAGGCGTGGATTATCAGTACGACGCTGCCGGCAATATGACGTTTGACGCCATAGCCAACCTGCATTACACCTTTGATCAGGAAAACCGACGGCAGTAAGGGCAGCCGCAGAGCTGACGCGGTAGGAACAAATACTGAGACCGGCGCCACAGAGATTGTTCAAGTATATCGACCAACAAAGGGAGGCAACATTCCTAAACGAGAAGTTGATGCCGCTAAGGATATTGAGAAAGCAACGGGAATCAAACCGTCAATGGTTCCAGTGCGTCCATTACCGAAAATAAAGGATTCTCAGTAAAATGGGAAGACAAGTACAGTTTCACGCATTTCCTGAAGATGTGCAAGCGTTCTTAGACTTTGTCCAGGATCATGATCCTGTAATTGTGACACTTAGAGATTCCGATTCGGCAGAAATCAAAACGGTTCCTAACCCTTCATTAGAATCCCGGGTGATGACGCTCTGGAATCAGTCTTTGCTTAATTCCTTGGAGCGGAAGCATATTATATATCCGGGGCGGACATACTACGGGGTAGACGCTTCACTACCAACGTTGGAATTTTCTCCATCTGAACTTTGTGAATGGAATGGAAGGAAAGCGCTACTCCCAGGACGCATCTATGGCGCCTTTGATCCTCCGGTTGTTGGATACCAGAAGTGGTACAACGCCTTGAAGCATTGGATTCGGAAGAACTTCGTTAAGAGCACATTACCCTTAATCGGACATGTTGGTCCTGTCGCGTACGAATGGTACAAAAAAGGCGGAGTGTTGTTGCCTATGATGTTGCCTCCGGCAGTTACACATGTATGGCTCTCTTGGGTAGAAGCTCAGGATCAACATCGAGCAGTCTTTTCAAAATAAATCTACCCTTGGCTTCTCGCACCGTGGCGAGGCAATTTGTCTGCCTGTAATGCGGCGCAGAGCACCTCCAAATCACGATTAACGATAATTGGATTCATGCTGCCTGAGTAAATTACCAATACGATACTGAGAGCAACATGACATATAATGCGGCGGCCAACCTGCATTTCACCTTTGATATGGCGAGTGCCTCCAATACTTCCAGGCCGAGCAAAAATTGTTTAAAGCAGTGCCGACCCAAAAACAGGTAAAACGGAACTGAAGCTCACAGATGCAGCTAAGTCATTCAAGGGGCAGCATACAACCGCATACAATCGGCTTGCAGCAGTGATTGGTAATAAGAACACGTGGGAATTCACGATACATACATCGATGGCAGCGGACAAGTGCAGAACACTCCTGTAGGAGGTATCACCTTAGGTCCCGCTCACGGCGTTGCCGGAAATGCGACCGTTTCGCTGAATTCAAAAGGGATGGGAGTAGGGGTATGAGTGTGATCCCAGGTACAAATATTCCCGCCCCAACTAACATAATCGCGGCCCATGAAGTTATGGGGTTGGTCTGGAAATCCTCAAAGGTGGGAATCCGACCGAACCTAATGTAAGGAGAATCGAGAACCAGATGAGAAGGAACAAGGGCTACCACCGAGGCTAGTACAATGAAATCAATCACAAATGCAATTCTCGTTACGCTTCTCGCGATTTGCAGTGCTAGGCAAGATGCACCCGCCCCAATAGTTTCCATTAGCCATGCCGTCGTAAGCCGCGCCGGTATGCTTAGTTGTGAGTGGAGCATTCGCAACGAAGGGAGCAAACTTCTTTTTGTCTACGCTTCGTATTTGCGGGGCTCGGCGGATGACATGACTGAACTCCTCGACCAAAGGACCTTATTGATCAAAACCACTTGGCTGAAGGAGGTCGCGGCATATCCCGCATACTATGTTCCTAAGCTGGAGATTCTTCGAGTCGAACCAGGTACTCAGATAACCGGTCATCTCGAGCGACAACTGAAATCGCCGTTACGCGCCATCAGCACTGTCAAGCTTGTGGTGGGAGTCGGCATAGACGATCAGCAATTAGTATCAAATGTTGAAGAAACCCTTAAGAAAGGGATCGAATTTCAAGGAAATCCAATTGTCCGGTGGCAATTGGTGACTTTCAGTAAGTCTATTCCAGTCGAACATCGATACGGATTATAAGTTCACCGTCGAATAATGGACGGTTAGCGTGGAGAACGCGACAATTGTCAGCCTCTCCAAAAATATTGGAGGTTGCTCAGGCGACAATATATCGCCCGGCAAGAATATTGCATTAGTAGGAATTGGAGGCTGGAGCTGGGGGTTGCGCTCGTAAGGAATCCAGTAGGCTGGACAGTTCTTGGAGTAGCGGCTGTGGCAATAATCGAATATGTGGTCTATGACCATTACCACAATAATTCAAGCCCTCCTCCGAGCACGCCGGCAAGTTCGACTGCCACAACAATACC
>DASRCD010000203.1:0-3007 GCA_035653315.1 Candidatus Angelobacter sp. | reverse complement strand
GCAGTGGGCATGATTACCGAGCCCGCGCAGGCCGACCAGGTTATCCGCACAGGGCAGGCAGATGTGGTGGTGGTGGCGCGGCAATTCCTGCGTGAGCCTTACTGGCCATTGCTGGCAGCCCGCACCTTGGGACATGAAATCAAATGGCCGCTGCAATATGAGCGGGCAAAGCTACGCTAAAAGATTGGGAGCAGAAGAATGGCATGTTCTTCTGCTCTCTACTTTATTTTCTGGGAGCGGCCTGCGCTGTTTGTGAAGCTTGCGGCGTTTCATCCATGCGGCTGATAGCGCGCTTTTCCACCGGCGATGACAAAACAATGGAAGTGGATGTTGTGCCAAATGGCGTGAGCCGGTCAATCAGAGATTCAAGATGCTCCACGGAGCGAACGTGGACTTTCATGATGAAAGAGTCAGCGCCGGTGCCGCGGTGGCACTCCACAACTTCAGGCGAATTTTTCACCACGGCAGTAATTCGCGTAAATACATCGCCAACAACAGACATGCGAATGAATGCCGTAATGGGCATGCCCACTTTCATGGGATCAATATCCGCATGGTAGCCAACAATAATTCCAGCTTCTTCCATGCGCTTTACGCGCTCTACTACAGCGGGAGTAGTCAAGCCCACGCGTCTTCCCAGTTCGGCATAAGAGAGTCTGCCGTTAATCTGCAGCTCTTGCAACAGCTTCCAGCCAATCTGGTCCAGCAGCTTGTCGTTTCTTAAATTTGTTTCCATTTTTCGCCTGATATTATAAAACAGAGTGCCATATTTTTAGAGCAGAAGAAGAATTACTTCAGCAAATATTCCCATTTTAGAAACATAAGTGGATTCTAATGTTTCCAATTGGCATAACATTTAACACCAAAAGGGCACTTCTGGCTACAAAAATAATTGTAATTTTTATTTAGATACCGGGGAATTTGCCAATTCCGCTCAATTAATAGAGGTTTGCGGAGAAATGGGATGATTTACCGTATGGCTCAGAAAGAGAATCCCGCCAATCTCTAAGGTTGGAGCGATTGGCGGGATTTCGTATTACTTATTTTGCGGTTTTTCGAAAATCTTGCTGTCCACCGCTGGATTGAATTCAATACTGCTGATTACCAGGGAACTGCTGGGTTTGCCATTGCTGCTGATCTCTTCATGCAGGGGTAAACTCACGCCGTCCACGGTTTTCCAGTCAGAAAAATCAATTGTTTCAGTTCCCGGACCAGTCGGCGTATTTCCCTGGAAAGAAGCGCGGAGAACGTGCCCGGTCTTTGGATCGACAAACCAGCGGAACTGGTCGCCAGCGCCGCTGATATCGAGAATGGAAGTTTCCACGTCGCCAATTTTTTCCTTGCCTTCGGCCGCAAAGGAAAATTGAGGATCGTCGGCGTGCTGAGCAACAAACCAGATTTCGCGGTGCAGACTTTTGAGAGAGTCTTCCCTTTGAGAAGCAGGTATGTCGCGAGTGCCCATGGCACCCATTGTCATGAATCCGCCCTGGTCAGTGGCTACCATGGTCATCTCACCGCCAGGTGTATTCATCTTGATTTGAATTTTGTCATCGCCCATGGAGGTCTGTTCAGCGCCCAGCGTCATCCCGGCAGATTTTAAGCTCAGGGTCGCTTTGCTGTGCACTGCCTTAATGGATTTCAGTTTTGCTGCGCCGCCTGCGCCTTCAATCACCTTGGCAAGAAGCGCCTTGCCTTCAGGATTGCTGGCCACGGGCTCGGCATGGTTTGCTCCGGGCTGAGGAATAGCAATATCAAGGTCTGTGACTTTGCCAAAAGTGCTGAGCGGCTTGTCAAAATCCGCGGCTTTGCCCACAACCAGCACGGCGAATTTATCTTTTTGCAGATATTTCTGGGCCACGCGATTCACGTCTTCCGCCGTGACCTGCTCCACGCCCTTCTGGTAGCGCTCCAGAAAGTCGGCAGGATAACCGTGGAATTCATAGTTGGCGCGCGCATCCACAACTTTTGCCTTGGAGTCATACTCAAAAACAAAAGAATTCAGGATGGAATCTTTACCTCGACTCAATTCCACCGGCGTGACTCCATGCTCGCGCATATTGTCGATTTCCCGGTACAAACCTTCAATCGCTTCAGCCGTTGTGCTGCTCTTGGTGCCAATGGAAAGAATAGTCAGGCCGGGATGATCAAAGTTGGCCGAGACTCCGCCGCCAACTGAATAAGCCAGTCCAGCTTTTGTGCGCAGGGCGATAAAGAGCCGCGATGAAAATCCACCGCCCATAATTTCATTCATCACAGAAACAGCGTAATAGTCAGGATTATCGCGGCGTATGCCAGCAGCGATCATGCGGATTTCGCTCTGGTTCACGTCATCCTTGGCGGCAAAATAAACGCCCGGCTTGGGAGCTGTTACAGGAACATCGGTCACGGGAGCGGGCGGGCCTTTGGGCAGGTCCGCAAAAAGTTTCCTCAGTTTGGCTTCCATTACAACGGAGTCAAAATCCCCTGTTACCGCCATGATCATATTGTTGGGATGCGTGTACTTTGCATGCCAATCCAGCAGGTCCTGCCGCGTGATGGCGTCCACCGTCGCATATTCCGGAACGCGGGCATAAGGACTGTCCGGCCCGTAACCGATGATTGCGGCTTCGCGCGCGGCAATCTGTCCCAGGCTGTCATTGCGGCGGGAGATTCCAGTGCGCACCGCATCCTTGGCCAGATCAATTTTTTCCTGGCGGAACTCCGGATTGCGCAACAAGTCATTGGCAAGATCAAGGACGTAATCAAAGTCGCCCTTCAAACAGGAAAGCGACATATAACTGGCCAGCAGGCCGCCACTGGTTTCAAGCACTGCCGCGCGCGACTCAAGCAGATCATCCAGTTGGTCGCCGGTATGTGTCTTTGTTCCGCCGGTGCGCCATGATCCACCGTAAATCGTGGCCAGGCCGGTCTTGTTTTCAGGTTCGCTTTTGGAGCCTCCGCGAATGGTGATGCTGGATTCAATCAGCGGCAGCTCATGGTCTTCCTGCAGAAAAACCACCATGCCATT
>DASRCD010000202.1:0-2178 GCA_035653315.1 Candidatus Angelobacter sp. | reverse complement strand
AAGCCGCTGATGTTCAGCTCCTTGGCCTTGGCAATCTGCTGGCGGATTACGTTTGGATCATGGCAGGAATAACCTACGTCAATGTGCGCTTTTTGCCCAAACCATGGCTGATAAACGGCCAGCAGCATGGGGCTGCCCTCAGGGGCATGCGCCTGCGCTGCCAGTAATTCGCGCGGATTAACCCTGGCGGCGCAGCCAACAATGAAAACCAGTGCTGCTGCCAGAAGAGAAAAAAATGCTGTACGCGTATAAATGCGTTTCATGGTCCTGCTGCTTCTAAAGAGGCTCTTGTATTACCCAGTGTTGGATGAAAAAGCAGCAGTTCGGGATGGATGGCGGTTGTCCCTCAGGAACCGGGTTTTTCCAGCACTGCGGCAAAAAAGCCGTCACAGGGATGCACACCGGGTATGGTGCGCAGGAAATCTCCAGCCATTAATGCATTGAGATCTTTCCAGACCAGATCGCCCGCCTGCTGCAATCGGGTAAGTTCTTCTCGGACCGGGACCAGCCGGAACCCAGGCGAACCTTGCAGGCAAGCCGCGACTACCTCTTCATTCTCTTCCGGTTCCAGAGAACACGTGGAATAGATGAGCCTGCCGCCCGGAGCTAAATAGCCCAATGCCGCGCGAAGTATCGCGATCTGGCGGGATTGCAGGTCAGGCAAATCTTCCGGCTTGAGCTTCCATTTAATTTCAGGGTTGCGCGCTAGCGTTCCAGTGCCGGAGCAGGGGACGTCAGCCAGCACGCGGTCAAAGTTTGCTTTGTAAGGCAGCGAGAGCGCGTCTGCAGTAATGACCTGAATATTGGATTGTGGCGCAAGTTTGCGCAGCAGCGCGGCGCGGTGCGGGTGCAGTTCAGCGGCGATGATCTCCGCCGTTGGCTGCAGCGTTGCGATCGCGGCGGTCTTGCTGCCGGGAGCAGCACAGCAATCAAGTATGCGCTGGCCGCTGCCCATAAGAGCGGCAATAAGCTGCGAGCCTTCATCCTGAATCGCGATGCCGGCTGCTGCGTTCTCCTGGTTTGTGTTCGCTTGGGCCTGAAAAATTGCGGCAATGTCGCCGTTAGTAACAATGCGCGCATTGTTCATCAGCATGCCGGGAGCAATCTGAATGTTATGCGCGGCAAGCATGGCTTCCTCTTCCACGCTGTTCAGGCGCAAAGCTGTGGCAGGAATGCGCTGATCATATTCACAGATAAGCCGGGCGCGCTCCGCGCCAAACTGCCTGGTCCATCGCTCAACCAGCCATTTGGGGTGCGCCAGCGCCGAAACCAGATAAGCCAAGCCTGTCAGATTGGAAGCCGCAGGATCATACGGCGCGGACTTAACCTTGCGCATAACAGCATTGACTAAACCTGCGGCAGAAACTTTTTTGGCCTGCTTGACCAACTCCACCGTTTCATTCACTGAGGCGTGCGCCGGAATCTTGCTCAGGAATTGTTTCTGATAGACACCCATGCGCAACGCGGTAAGCACTTCCAGATCAAGCTTGCGGAATGGGGTAAAGCTGAGGCGCGCAATGGTTTCATCAAGCACGGAGCACCAGCGCAAAACGCCCATAACGATCTCAGTGCAAAGGTTGCGATCAAGCGGAGATAAGTCCTGTAGCAGAAATGAGTGCAGAAGCTCATCGGCATAAGAAGACTCGCGTTCAACGCGCACAAGAATATTGAAAGCGGCGAGGCGTGCGGGAGAGATGGGCATGTGTGGAGATTTTACTATTGAAGGATTTACCGCAGAGGACGCAGAGAGCGCAAAGGATCTGCTTGAACTGTCAGCCCAGCAATTCACCCTGACCGGGCCGATATCCATTCATGAATTCGCGGGCGCTCAGTGCTTTCTTGCCTTCAGGTTGGAGTTGCAGCAATTCAAGCGCAGTGTTGCCGGCGCAGCCGGCAAAAAGTTTTTCATCCGCAACGCGCAACTCGCCAGCGTTGAGCGCAGCAGAAGAATCAGCAGGTCGAACGCTGATCAACTTCAAATTCTTTCCGCGAAATTTTGTGTATGCGCCGGGCCAGGGCTGAAAGCCGCGCAGGCGATTGTGAATCTGCGTAGCAGTACGGTTGAAGTCAATCAGGCCATCTTCTTTCTTTAAGATCGGCGCTAGCGTGGCCTTTGAATGATCTTGCGGAACCGGCGCAATCATCTTTGCTTCCAGGCCACGCAGTGTTTCCACCAGC
>DASRCD010000201.1:0-4330 GCA_035653315.1 Candidatus Angelobacter sp. | reverse complement strand
AACCCGAATTTTTTTTCCACCAATTCAGAGCGTTCAAAGCGGATGCGGTCAGCATCATCTTTGAACTTATCGCCAATATATTTTTCCACCTGCTCGCGGCTTACAATCGTCCGCTTTATCTTTTTCTTAATCGGCAAGCCTGTGTCCCTGCTGGCAAATCGCAGGATTTCGTCTACGGACTGGAACAACTCCTTCGCTTCCACCGGAGTGATCTTGTGTTCTTTTTCGGCAGGTTCGTCTGGCTCAAGTTCAAGCCGATTGGACGAGGGCGTGGATTGCGGCTGCGCCTGGGAGTTGGGCGTTGGCGATGGAGCAGCTTGTTGTGGTGTTGCAGTGGGCGACGCTTGCTGCTGCGGAGTTGCCGCGGGTAATTGGGGTAAAGGCGGTTGAGGATTAGCTGGGCTGACCTGCGCCCATAAAGTCACTCCGCAAAGCACCAGAAATAGAAAAAGTTTTTTCATGCATCAAGGCTCTAGGATTTAGTTATACATGAAGCGCTGAGGTTGGGAGGAGTACCAGTGATACGCCTTGTCACACGATTAAATTCCGTCCCAGCACTCACAGCGGGAATCTCAGGCCACCTCTGGTTTTTCAGTATTGCCTGCACCTCGCCGTAATTTCTTTTTAAAAACAGGAAAATATACCGGAGTTATTCAGCGGTTCTGACAACTCCTGCTGCACAGCTTCCATCTGCTTCTTTGTGGTTTATCTTTGCCGTTTCATGGTGCACAATGGTAGTCCTAGTCGCGGGCTGGCCGGTGCTTCTTTCCAAACCGAGGTGCAGAATGAAAAGCTACTGGATCGCCGCCACGGTGGTTTTATTTGCAACGTGGCCCTTAAGCTCCAAAGCGTATATTGCGGGTACAGACCAGGCCAAAGCCGGGGAAAGCTCCTCCCTGCAAACTGAGTCTGCCCACCCTTCCGACACTGCTCAAGATCCGGCGAAAACACAACCGGTTTCTGCCACCTTAAATGAGACCCAGACAGCACAACCTGCAATCAAGGTTGCGACCACTCCGCAGCCGAAAAGCTCTTACCTGCTGGTGGAATTATCCAAAACGCTGAAAGCCAACAAGCTCAAACCCGGCGATAAGATCAAAGCGCAAGTGGCCCAGGACGTAATCGCCCATGGCAAAGTCATTATTCCAGTTGAAACAGAACTGGTAGGCCACGTGACTGAGGTTAGTCCGCATGATGCGGCAAATCCGGAATCACGCCTTGGCATTGTTTTTGACAGAATCGTGCTGAAGCATTTCCATGACATTACATTACAGGCCGTAGTGCAGGCCGTGTCGCCCCCGGTGCAAAGGCGGTCATTGTCCCTGGAATCGCAAATGCTTCCGCCTTCCATGATGGGAGTGTCTCGCCAAACTACTGTCGCGCCGGCTGGCGGGTCAAGTGGCTCAAGTGGCGGCTCTGGTTCTCGAGGCCCTTCAGCGTCCAACAGCTCTGCCGCTCCTCAGGTTTCAGGAGACATGGATAATCCTTATGAGACATCTGTCTCGGTGAAGCAATCTCCCACCACGAATACAACGCTTGGTGGGCCTGCTGCTCAGCTGGAAACAGCTCCCGGAGCTAAGCCAATGAGCATTGGAATGCCGCAAGGCATTACCGGACTCAAGGGCCTTAGCTTAAGCCCGACGCCTACAGCGAATACACCCGGGCCGGTGATTGTATCGAACACGCAGAATGTAAAACTCGAATACGGCACGCAGATTCTGCTGCGCGTGCTGAGTATTGAAATGCCAAAAGCTGAGAGCGCCAAAAAATAGAATTACTCATCCGTTAAAGCGCGGCTGCTTATATGCCGCGCTTTTCTTTTCGTCTGCAAATTGCCCTAAGGTAACTTGTTGGTAACAAACCAGCATGGCAATCTCATTGCATAATTTTTGTGCAGGGAGAATACTGCCTTACCCATGATTGCGGCGCTGCGAAAAATTCCTGTCTGTCTCGCGATAACGATGTTGTTGGCGGGAATGGCCGTAGCGCAAACATGGCAGCCAATCGGGCCTGAAGGCGGCTCAGTCCGCAGTCTGACTTTTGATCCCCAGAACCCTGACAGGATCTTTCTCGGCACCAGCGCGGGCAATCTATATCTTTCCACGGACAATGGGGCTACATGGTCACGCTTTGCGCGTCCGGGCAATTCTGCCGAGATGGTGCTGGACCATATTGTGATTGATCCTGCCGATCCGCGAAAAATTTTTGTAGCGGCATGGAACGCGCAAAGGCCCGATAGCGATGGCGATCTTTTCCGCAGCAAGGATGGAGGCAAAACATGGGAGATAGTGGCTGATCTGCATGGCAAATCCTTGCGAGCAATGAGCATAGCGGCTGCTGACTCAAAAGTCCTGGTTGTCGGCGCGCTGGATGGAATTTATCGCAGCCGTGACAGCGGAGAAACATGGGAGCGCATTTCTCCTGAGAATCATGCTGAAATAAGAAACATTGAATCCATTGCTATTGATCCGGTAAATCCTGATGTGATTTATGCAGGCACATGGCACCTTCCCTGGAAGACGGAGGATGGCGGCAAAAGCTGGCATAACATAAAAAAGGGCGTAATTGATGATTCCGATGTTTTTTCCATCACCATCAATCCTGCCCAGTCCGCGGATATGTTTATCAGCGCTTGCTCCGGCATTTATCACAGTGAAACCGCGGGCGAGCTGTTCCGCAAGATACAAGGCATTCCTTATTCCGCGCGGCGCACGCGCATGCTGCGAATGGACCCATCTGATCCTCACACGGTTTACGCCGGAACTACTGAAGGTTTGTGGAAGACCACGGACTCAGGCGTGACCTGGAAGCATTTGACCGGAAACAACATTGTTGTGAATGACGTGTTGATTGATCCGCGCCTTCCTGCACGCGTACTGCTGGCAACTGACCGCGGCGGTGTGCTTATGAGCAATGATGGCGGCTTGACGTTTACGGCTTCTAATCGCGGCTTTACGCACAGGCAGGCTACCGCCCTGCTGGTGGACCGTGTCGATAACAACACTTTTTATGCGGGTGTGCTGAACGACAAAGAATTTGGCGGCATGTTTGTTTCTGCCGATGCGGGCCAAACCTGGAAGCAGATGAGCGATGGCCTGGATGGCCGCGATATCTTTGTGCTTCGCCAGGCAAATGACCATTCACTGGTTGCCGGGACAGATCATGGCATTTTTATGCTCGCGCACGGAACGTCGCACTGGATTGCGCGAAGCAATTTAGTTTCTGCGGCGGCCGAAGCAGTGGCTGTAAGAAAAGTTCCCGGCAAAGCCGCTTTCCTGCCCGGATTGAACGGCCGGATAAACGTTCTGGAGCTTACGCCAGAAAGATGGTTCGCGGGAACTGCCACAGGGCTTTTTGTCAGCACGGATTCAGGTGAAAGCTGGCGGCAGGAACCGCTGCCCGGACTCGGTGTGCCTGTAAGCCTCAGCGTAAATGGGAAGATTGTAGCTGTGGCGGGAAGAAATAATGTGGTGGTCTCAGTGAACGGCGGCGAGAGCTGGCTTCCTGCCTCCCGGCCTTCAACGCCGGATCTGGCAGTAAACCAGGTAGCTGTGGATAGCTCGGGAGATATCTGGCTGGGCACGCGTACAGGTTTATTTCGCAGTACGGATGCCGGCGATTCATGGAAGCAGATTACATCGCTGCGCGCAGCCAATATCCTGGCGGTTCAGTTGGATGAAGAAAGCCACCGCATGCTGGTGGTGGGCGGTTCTTCTTCTTATATTTATGAATCATCCGACCATGGGCGTACCTGGAGCGCGATCAGCTCCGGATGGCAATTGCGCAATCTTCAACTCGCCCACGGACGGCTGATGGGTACCACCACATTTGACGGGGTGGTGATCCAGCCGCAGATCACTGCGGACAATGCCACGGCAGCGGAACCCGTTAACAATAGCTGCCAGACCCTTACCTGAACAGGCGCTATATTGGTTCAAAAATGTACGTTGCTGCGGTAAAAACTACACACTGGCGGATATCTGATTCGCTTTAACTCTTTGAGAATTAAGGTGTTTTATTGGCACTAGCCTTGCAGGGTACATAGTTGCAGTCCCCCGCTGCAAGGGATCGGATCATGCAAGGGTATTTCAATAAATTAGTCTGCCTGTTGGCGCTGCTGAGCGCCATGGGACTAGTAGCAGGGTGCAGTGTGGGCGCGCAGCCGCCCAGCGTCTCCGCGGATACACAATCCCCAAAGCAACTGCCGCCCTTTACTGAAGGAAAGCCGCTGGTGGTTCCGGCGAACACCGCCATTTATATCCGGTTGCAGCAGGCGCTTTCCAGCGTGACATCGCATCCGGGGCAGACCTTTTCCGCCGTGCTGGATGAA
>DASRCD010000200.1:0-19009 GCA_035653315.1 Candidatus Angelobacter sp. | reverse complement strand
ACTTTGGCGGATCGCTTTATTCCATGTGCGACCCTATCTACGTGCTCATGCTGGTGAATATCCTGGGGCCTGACTATATTGTCTGGGACAAAGCGGCATCCATCCGGTTTAAAAAGCCAGGCAAGGGGTTGGTGAAGGCATCCTTTCATTTATCAGAAGAGCAGATTACGGAAATTCGCAATGCGGCGGACACCCAGCCCAAAGTTGAGCCGCAACTGCAAGTGCTGGTCAAAGACACTGAGGGCATGGTGATTGCTGAAATCGACAAGCTGCTATATGTGAAGAGAAAAGACAAACGTTGATGCTGTGTCCCGCGCTTAGTCGATATCATTGAGCAATGGCGCCCAAAGACATTCTTGCCCTCCTGCAAGGAGGCGATGTGCGGTCCACTGGCCGGGCCGATCAGGCGGCTGCCATTGTTTCAAAAGATCCCAAGCGGTTTCCTGAACTGATGGCCGGCTTGTGGTCTGATGACCGGCTGATACGAATGCGCGCAGCCGACGCAGCAGAAAAGGCCACGCGCAAAAACCATGCTTTGCTTGCGCCCTACAAAAAAGAAATCCTGGGTCTTTTGCGTGAAGCTACTGAGAAAGAATTGCGGTGGCATTTGGCAGCGATGGTCCCACGCCTGAGATTGAATGCGCGGGAACGGCGTGAGGCAATGACTTTTTTAAACAAATATCTAGAAGATAAGAGTTCCATTGTTAAAACATTTGCGCTGCAAGGGTTGACCGATCTTGCAGAGAATGAACCAGCGATCCAAGCGGAAGTAATGGAGATTTTAGAGCAATCCCTGCGCTCTGGAACACCGGCCATGAAAGCCCGCAGCCGTAAGCTGCTAAAGCGTTTGCAAAAGCTGGAGCGCTAACATGAAGACATTTATATGTGGCGCTCTTGCGCTGAAAATGGCTGTTGTGTCAGAGGAAATGGCTTTTGTACTGCTGATGCCGCCGGGCCGCCGGGCTTTGCCGCTGTAGAGCGGTGCTCATGAACAATTTTGATGTTGCCTTCACTATCGCATGCAAATACCTGGCTTGCGCGTCCCGGCGAAACATGCCGGTCTATTAAGCCTGCAGGCGTGGTTACATTGCTGATGTGCAATTCAAAAGTGTAAGTTGCCACTGCAATATTTTCAGCCAGTAAAACAACGTGAATTTCACCTAGTTGAAAGGTAAATTTACAATCAGGGCGTGCATATTCCCGCTCATAACGGGCCGCCGTAAGCGGGCCCAGCTCAAAGCGTTTACTAGAAGGATGAAATACTGCCGCATCATGCCCATACATTGAATTTATGGTCCGGACATCATACTGAGCAAAGGCCTGCCAGAAACGCCGTACTTCTGTCCTGACCAGCTCTGTTGTCAATTTGCGATTCATGGTCTCAAATAAAACATCGGCCATTCACAGGTGGACTTGAGTAATCTTAAATGCAAACACAAACGGCGGAAGTAGTCATTATCGGCGGCGGTATTGTTGGTTCAAGCATTGCATGGCACCTTACGCACGCAGGCTGTAAAGACGTATTGGTGATTGAGCGTGAAAGCGCGCAAGGCAAAGGCTCAACCGGCAAGAGTATGGGCGGCGTCCGGGCCCAGTTTTCCACGCCCGTAAACATCCAGATGTCGCTTTATTCCATTCCCTTTTATGCGCAGTTTGAAGAAGTGGTGGGGCATCCGGCGGACTACCGTCCCCAGGGCTATCTTTTCCTCGCAACCAAAGAGTCACATCTGGCTTACCTGCGTGACAATTTTGAACGCCAGAAGAAACTCGGTTTAAAGACCGCGCGCCTGTTACCTGCCGAGGAAATCCGCGCCATGCTTCCGCAGCTTCGCGCGGATGACGTTCTGGGAGGCAGCTTCTGCTCTACAGACGGCTTTGTTGATCCTTACAGCGTGATGAATGGCTTTATGGTCTCTGCCATTGAACATGGCGCAACAATCTGGAAGAAGACTGAAGTCACAGGAATCAGCACCGATAAAACCGGCGCATTCAGCGTGGAAACCGCACGAGGCAAAGTTTCAACACGCACGGTAGTAAACGCCGCGGGCGCGTGGTCTGCGCAGATTGCAAAATTCCTGGGGATTGATCTTCCCGTGGAACCGTTGCGCCGCATGCTAGTTCCATCAGAGCCGTTTTCAGATTTTCCGCACTCTTCCCCCATGGTGATCGATATGAGCACCGGCTTCCATTTTCGTCCGGAAGGCCGGGGATTTCTTTTGGCCTGGAACGATCCTGAAGAAACGCCAGGTTATAAAACCGACTTCGAGCCTTCCTTCATTGAAAAGATTCTTATGCATGCCGCAGACCGGGTGCCCGCGTTTGAAAATCTTCCTGTAAATCCCAAGCGCGCCTGGGCTGGGCTCTATGAGATGACTCCCGATCACCACTGCATTCTGGGCCCGGTTGAGGAAGCGCCAGGCTTTTTTCTGGCCAATGGCTTCAGCGGACACGGGGTGATGCATTCACCCGCAACAGGCAAAATTCTTTCTGACTTGATCCTACAAGACAAAACCAGCGTTGTGGATGACGTTACAGTTCTGTCTTTTGAGCGCTTTGCCAAAGGCGAACTGCTGCATGAAACTGCAGTGCTCTGATTAAGCGATGTATTCCGCTATTTGTGCGCCTGATTCACCAGATGGAATGAGTTCAGAATCCGCGTAACTTCCGGAGGACGCTGCTTTCCCTGATAGCCGACATTGAAAATATAAAATTTGCGGGAATCTGCGCATTCAAAACGATGCAGGGAGCGCTCTCCGCCGCCTAAGTCCGTTTCATATTCCATGCCCTGCATACCGGGAAGTGAAAGCTGCTTTAACGAGCTTTTGATGACCGGTTCGCGCAGATCTGTGCTGTTCTGTGCCTTGTCCCACATTTCCGCCAGCCCGTCTTCACATTCCATGGCGCGGCTGATCACGCGCAAACTCACCACGGTTTTGCCCATCTGCACGGCGTAAACGTTAATGTGCCGGTCACCATTGTCATTATGCGGATTGGGCGAAGCAGGCAGCGTGATGGCAAAATCGTCATTGGGGAAGATATATTCCCGCCATTGCTGTTTGGATGACTGTGCTGAAGCCACGTAAACCAGGATTGCGATGAATGCCGCCGCGAAAAGTCTTTTCATAGGCTGGCAAATATCTTACCAGCGGCCATGCGGCAAAACGAAACTAGCTTGTTTTGCCCAGTACCGTTTCCAGTTTATGCATAGCTTGTTTCAGGGCATCCAGGCCGGCCGGTTTCTGGTTTTCCACGTCCAGTTCTGAGGCCAGTTGGTTGGTCATACGGGTAATACAGCGAATACGCTCTTCCATAATGATGGAAGAAAGTTCACGCCCGTCACCATCCAGCCATTTTTCCACCTGCCAGCCAGTGTGGCGTGCGCGGTCCACGGCATAGCGGAATTCACTGAGTACGCGGCGGTCCACCATGCCGGCGTTCAGCAATTGTTCCAGGCGGTTCAGCTCTCCTGTAATGCGCGCAACCTGATTGGTTACCTGTTTATTGAAGGCTTGATTGGCCTCTTTCAGTGCAATTTCCTTGATTACTGCATCCGTCATACGTTCTCCGGAAGGTCATGTACCTTGTTTCAGCAGAGTAGTACAACTTTCGGGGCGAGCGGTAATGACAAAAGTAATCAAGGGCATTCAGCCCCATAAAGCAAAACAGCCACCTTGGATTGAAATACTATGGGAATAGAAAAACCATAAGCCGGAAAGGCAGGACGCTCCGCAAAAAACATCCTGATTCCGGCTCATGGATTCTTGTTTACTGCTTCTAATGAGTCCTAAAAAAGGGATGCGCCAGGACAAGCACATGCTTAAAAATCTGCATGCGCTGGTTCAGCGAAATTGCGGAGCGCGGCCGCGTACGCTGGTCCTGACGCTTTACAAACTTCAGAAAAACATGGGCAGAAGTGGTTGCTTCCGCTCGTTAAACAAGTTCGTGCTGGGCTAATCTTGACTTATCAATACCGTTACACTATCGCGGATTTGTTTTAAAGACTTCTTAAGCTGAAATTAGAATTTCAAAAAGTTTGGAGATTCGAAATTCAAAACTTCCATCAACATTAGAAATTCAAAAATTTCATGCTTATTGTGAAATCGGCAACGTTACCGTCTGATCGATGGTGAATTCCAGTATGGTTTCACTGGGCACATGCACCTGGTCGCCTTTAGTGGCCACCTGGACGGCCGTTCCCGCCCCGGCGCCCACGCCTGCGCCAATGGCTGCGCCTTTTCCGCCGCCGGCAATTGCTCCAATGACTGCACCAAGGGCGGCCCCGCCTCCCACTTTCTGAGCGGTGCTGGTACCGCGCGATTTGCCTACTGCGTCATAGCTGCCAGTAACGATCGGATACGCCTGCCCGTTGATAACAATTCTGGTCAATGAAAGTCCGAGTTGTGCTCTTCCTGAAAGCTGCCCTGACTCTTGCACCTGGTCCAATCGTCCATAGACGCTGGATCCCCTGGGCGCTACCAGCACATCGTTGACATAGAGAGGCTGGTCCAGCGTGGCCAGGAACCTGTCACCCACACCATTGTGATCGGAGTCCACTGCGTCCGTCATACGGACGGTCAGGCGAGTGCCTCTGGGTACAGTGATGCTGTCACCGTTAATAGGCGGAGCCGACGCGGAATCCTGCGGGTAATTCTGCTGTGTGGATTGGGGTGGATAATTGGACTGTGCCGGGGCCGGTTGATCCTGCTGCGGTGGCGGATAGTTCGATTGATTTTGCGGCGGAGGATAATTCGACTGAGACGGCGGATAATTCGATTGGTCCTGGGATGCCGGGTAGTTCGACTGGCTGCGCGGCGGTGGATAGTTGGATTGATCCTGCTGCGGATAATTGGACTGCGATTGCGGGTAGTTTGATTGATTCTGTGGTGGTGGATAGTTCGACTGCGACGAAGGGTAATTTGACTGCGGCGAATAATTTGAGTCCGCGGGCGGCGCGTAATTGTTATTGTTCGACTGCTGGCTGTAGTCGGAATCAAACCGCAACCCTGCAACATCAGCTAAAGGATAATGCTGCACTGCGGAGCCAACGCGAAAGCTCAATTGCGCCTGTGAACCGCCGATGAATGTTCCCTTGATAATGCTGCCATTTTTTAATTCCAGCGTGTCAGCGAAAGCGGTAAGCGTTGCCATGCAAAAGCAAAACGCTACAGCTGCATACAATAATTTTTTCATTGACCAACCTCCTGGCAGCCAGATGCCCGGCCCATCTCCTGCGCTGCTGTGGGATACCAAGGTTGGATGCGAAAATCAAAGGGCCAAGTTGCTGTTGGCCTTTTGCCGCTATTCACAACCCCTTTTGGGCCCTTCAATTACAAACACCGGTGATGTTCAACTGTTGTGAAAATTTTTTCAAAACTTCTTTCAGTTTCGGTAGACTCATCCGTTCCAAAAAATTCCTCTCGTCAAAGGCTTAAAGCCATGCGCAATTCAGGAAAAAAGCTCGCTGTTTTCATATTCTTTGTTGCTGCTCTCTTCACTGCGAATCTTTTCACCACGAATGTTCAGGCGCAACAAACAGACCAGCAGGAACCAGCGGTACTGCATGGCTACCAGAAAGCGCCGCAGCCAATTTCCGACATTCTGAACGCGCGGCCTACGCCGCTGGTGCAGTTGAGTCCAAACGGCAAGTGGCTGCTTGCGGCGGACAGGCTGGCAAATCCGCCGATCTCTGATCTGGCACAGCCCATGCTGCGGCTGGCTGGGATTCGCATTAATCCGAGCACCAATGGCAGGCATCATCCGCCGCGATTTGTGAGCTTGCGGCTCTTTTATACCGGCGGAAACGAACAAGCTGAAGTCACAGTTCCCCACAACGCTTATCTGAGTGTTCCGGAATGGTCGCAGGACAGCCAGCATTTCGTCTTCACCAACACTACCAATAATGGAATTGAACTCTGGATTGGGCAGATTGGCACCTATACAGCGCATGCCATTCCTAAGATCAAGGTCAATGCCATTTTGGGCGAACCTGTGCAGTGGATGCCTGACGGCAAAACCCTGCTGGTAATGACCGTTCCTGCTACCCGAGCGTTGCCGCCTGCTGCCCCGAAAACACCAGATGGCCCCATCATTCAGGAAAGTGACGGCAAGCGCGCACCTGTCCGTACTTATGAAGACCTGTTGCAGGACGCGCATGATGAGGACCTGTTCGACTACTACGCCACATCGCAAATCACGCTGATTTCGAATGGCGTGGCCACTCCGGTAGGCAAGCCCGGAGTTTTTTCCCGCGTTGAAGCTTCGCCGGATGGCAAGCACCTGCTGGTGAGCCGTATTCATCGTCCGTATTCATACATTCTCCCGGAAAGCGAATTTCCGCGAGAAGTGGAAATATGGAACCTTGCCGGAAAAGTTGAATACAAGGTGGCTGACCTGCCGCTGGAAGAGCATGTTCCCATTGAAGGCGTGCCGCTTGGCCCGCGCGATTATCAATGGGTGCCTACACAGCCGGCCACGCTGGTTTGGGCAGACGCACTGGATGGCGGTGATCCCAAAGCCAAAGCTCCGTATCGCGATGAAGTCATGATGCTGGCCGCTCCGTTCACTGACGATCCTAAAGAGCTGGTGAAATTGGAGCAGCGCTTTGTACCTGCTGGCGCGGCTGGCGGCGGAGGGTTCCGCTCCGGCTCTGCTATTGAATGGGGAGACAATGGCATAGGCCTGATTCATGATTACAACCGTGACCGCCGCTGGGTGCGCACCTTTCTGATTGACAGCTCAAGGCCCGGCGAACAGCCCAAGCTGATTTGGGAACGCTCGATTCGTGACCGGTATCGCGATCCCGGCTCACCGTTGATGCACACGCTGGCCAATGGCAAGCGCGTGATGCAGCAGGAGGGTAGCTCCATCTTTCTGGTTGGCAGCGGAGCTTCCCCTAAAGGCGAGTTCCCTTTTCTGGACCGCTTTGACCTGAACACACTCAAAGGTGAACGAATCTTTCAGTGTGAAGACGGCCATTATGAATCCGTAGTGGCGCTGCTGACCGATGATGGTTCGCGATTCCTTACCCGGCATGAAAGCCCCACTGATCCGCCGAATTACTTCATCCGCACCAGCAGTGGCGGTGACAAAAAAGCGGTCACCAGCTTTCCTGATCCCGCGCCGCAGTTAAAGGGCATCACCAAGCAGCTTGTTACCTACAAGCGCGCCGATGGCGTACAACTTTCCTTCACGCTCTACCTGCCTGCCGGTTACAAGCAAGGCACGCGCCTTCCTACCATCGTTTGGGCATATCCGCTGGAGTTCAATGATGCGTCCACCGCCGGACAGGTCTCCGGTTCGCCTTACCACTTCACCACCATCAGCGGCATCTCGCATTTGTTCCTCGTCACGCAGGGCTATGCCGTACTCGATAATGCCACCATGCCGGTGGTCGGCGACCCTGAAACCATGAACAACACCTACGTTGAGCAGATTGTCTCCAGCGCCAAGGCCGCAATCGACAAAGCCACGGAAATGGGCGTAACCGATCCTGACCGCGTTGGCGTAGGCGGACACAGCTACGGCGCTTTCATGACGGCCAACCTGCTGGCGCACTCTGATCTGTTCCGCGCCGGAGTTGCGCGCAGCGGCGCTTATAACCGCACCCTGACGCCTTTTGGCTTCCAGAGCGAACGCCGCACCCTATGGGAAGCGCCGGAGATGTACATCAAGGTTTCGCCGTTCATGTTTGCCGACAAGATCAAGCACCCGATCCTGTTGATCCACGGCATGGCCGACGATAATTCCGGCACATTCCCCATCCAGAGCGAGCGCATGTATGAGGCCATCAAGGGTAACGGAGGAATCGTCCGCTATGTGCAGCTGCCTTATGAGGCCCACGGCTACCTGGCCCGTGAATCCACCGAGCATACGCTCTGGGAGATGGTCACCTGGTTCGATAAATGGGTGAAGAACGCGCAGCCATCCGGACAGGAAGAGCCGGCGAAGACCGGCGGACAATGAAGGGTGCTTATAAGGAAATCTCAATGATCCGCGAAGATGGTCAGAACGCGCGATCGGGTGAACGGAAAAAGAGGGTTTTATAGCACATAAGATTCAAGCCGGGCTAGGAATTTTAGAATCAGCCATTTGCAGATGATCTGAGCCTAGATGCCCATAGGGAATACCGGGGAGTGGGACTGGGGCCAAGTTCGTCTAAATAAAAAAGCAAAAAAAATTGTGGAACTCTGAAACGCTTTCCCAGCTTTAGACACTACATAAACAGGATGAACGGGAAAGCACTTCTAGGAAGGCGGTGGTTGCCAAGGGGGTGTCACCGCCGACCTGGCTCGTGCTTCGAATCCTTTTTGCCTCTTCAGAAGAGAGGGCGCGGCTCACCTGGCCGCGCTCTCGTTTTTTAGGACTGAATTAAATTTTAGGACTGAATTCAAGCTTCCGGCCTGCATACCCATCTAGCGCAAATACAGAATTCTTCCCTTCCGGCACCTGCAACGGCAGCGTCGATGATAGATGTCAATGTGCGTGGAATACGGGTATGACAAGTAAACAAAGAATTTTCGATTTACACTCTGGACCGATACTCCAACCGTAGAAGTCTCTCGACTAGTTCAGTAAATCCACTGAACATTAGCTGAACAGAATCGACCAATTCTGGCTGATTTTTTAGCCGTATAAGGGTGGCAAGATTGAAAGACGGCGAAGAAATAAAAGGGTTAAAAGATGGTGGACCTGGTCGGGATCGAACCGACGACCTCTTCCATGCCATGGAATGCTATGAATGCTAAGTTGTTGACGGTGAAGGCCAAAAAAATCGGCAGAACCGGCAAAATGAGTAATAATTGGCGCCTTTTGACACCAAGTTGACACCAAATTCGATGAGTAAGCGAGTGGGTCCGGGCTGGTAGTGGGGGATCAGCCCTCTTCACTTTCCCGCTGACAAGATTTCGTTATTCTCCAAGACAGATGACTTGCTGAAGAGAGTTCGCTATCGTGCGATTGCCGACATGATTTCAATCGTAAGCAAATGTTATTGCTGAAAAGCGAAACGGGTGTTAATGCAATATGTCCTCAGCTTTAATCGTATTGAACCAATCTGCCACGGGCCATGACGGCCTCCCTCGGCACGGTTAGATGCAAAGAGCTTGCCGAACCATACGGAGAACGTCTTCAGGCTTACCTGCATCCACACCGAACGTGGCCTCAGGTAGCTTGCTATCGAAGGGTTCCAGGAGCGATAACACCGGGGCGTTGCTATGGTCCCGAAAGCGACGGATCAGCGCCCGTTTTTCATCTTTGGGTACTGAGTGGCCCAAAACTAACAAGTCCGCATCTTCTTGGCACACTGTGTGAGCCTGCCGTTCGAAAATCCCGGACACCACTGTCAATCCGAGACTGTGCAACAAAAGTTCACGTGACTTACCTAGCGTTTCGTGCCACGATACGCAGATAACTCGTTTCGGCATAGGCTTCATTGTACGACACTGGACGAACAGGCTGGGTTCGGTTAGCTTTTGCGCAAACGAACGCACTGGCAAAATGGGTCATAGTTGGCGCACTTCGACAACAAGTTGACCCGAAATTTTTAGAGAGTGGGTAGGACTGGTCGTGGGCACGCTTAGAGGGTCCGACTAGATCCGGAGATTCATGCCGTCGCCGGGGAAAGTCCGCCAAGTGATCGCGTATCTTCTAAGCAACAGCATCGACGCTATCAATTCCGGCGGTGTCATCCGAATCAGAGTAGGCGCGGCTTTGGTAATTGGCGGGTCTGCCGCTGGACTCCGCATTACTGTCGGATTCGGGGCCCGGCATTCCTCCGTCGGTGCGGTCGGAACTCTTCGAGCCGTTTTCACCACCAAGGAAAGCGTTGTGGCAGCCTTGGGTTTTTGGGTTTGCAGCAATATCGTGGAGAGACACCGCGGAGACTTTGCCGCTGATGGTGTGAGAACTCGGGTTTGAACGCTGCAAACTGGATTTTGGAAACACGTGGTTTGGGCGGGAGCTTCATTCTGCTTGTCTGGCCACGTCAGTAATAAGTCAGGAACCCACACTCTTTCTTAGGCTAGTTTTCCCGCCTTGCGAACTCGTCCAAGATGTGGCGCGTATCTCCTTTTGAGTGCGGAAGCACTCAGTCGGTAAGCATTCGAGCGAACCTCTCCAGTGGGACAGTGAGTTCGATTCCCGCTGAATTCAAAGCTTCTGAACTCGCACTGTTGGTTGCCTGTTCAGCAAACCGTAGGAGGTGAGGTAAAGCCGAGCCCAATGTTTGCGAGGGATCGCTTGGGTAAAAGTTTAGAAGGATGGGAAACAGGATGAGGTCAATACGCGCTTGTAGCACCCTATCCGCCATGGCTGTCAATAAGCCCTCATTTAAAGAAGAGTGTCCACGGCGCTCCTCTACTTCGACAAGCGCCAGAGTCTTGATGGCAACAAATCGCATTCGTTCCAGCGCGGGATAGAGCAGCACCAGCCACGAGACGCTTGCAGTGATGAGTGAGATTCCAACGAGCCACTGGAAGGCGACCACCAATTTCAGCCAGTTCCGATTCAAATCAATATCAAATATTTGGAAAGTTGCGACTGATCCGAAGGATAGATAAAGGGCGTGAACAATTCGATCTCTCATCCCGGTAATCACCTGCGCCCCAATGTCGTTTGGGATGAGCGGCAGATAAATCAGCGCAAAACCGATCCCAATAAAAAAGACCCAGGCAGCGATAACTGTAACCAGGCACGCAGGCCCAATTGCCGGCCGAAATTTAGTATGGCCAAACAGCCTCGATCCTAACCAGTCGATGAGGTCGCTCAGACTTCCTGTTCTGGTTGGATGGAAGATGTCATGGAAAACATCGCGCAACGTAAAAAGAACCGTACCGATGCCCAAGGTCTCCAACAGGACCGTCCAGAGCATTAACCCTCCTTTTGCTCTTCCAGCTTAGATGACATGTAGCAATATAGAAGGTCCGCGAAGATGCTCGGCTTTCCTCCGGGCCGGCTTTTATCCGGAGGTCGCGGGTGCAAATGGACACCATTTACTCATACATGCGGGAGTTCGCTGCGGAATGCGGGCAAAGGATTCTTGACGAGTGTCCGGCGTTACAGAAACTGGACGTTCCGGAATCTGTGCCGCGCTCGACTTTAATGCCTGAGACTGCCAACATTTGTGGAAACCAGTGACGTGACCAGCAAAACAACAACATGGCTACGCGCTAGTCTTGGATCTGCGAGCTTCATAGCAGAGCTATCCCGAAAATAGTTCTTATTGCGATTGGCGTAGAAGCATTTGGGATAGGTGATTCTGGTGCTCGCGGATGAAATTCGCCAGCGGTGCTTCCGCCTGCAACGTCTCGGAAGTCTCTCATCAGGAAATTCCGCCATACTGACGCGGTCTTCTGACGTTTCAATCAATTTGTTGTCTTCGCTCTGAGCTTTGCGATCTTTGCGAGCTTAGGGCCCCTGCAAGACTGCTCGCTTGCGCCAACTCGCTATTTTCCAACGCGGCTTGGTGGCGATTGCTTCGGTGTCCACTTTGTCGTTGGTAGCGTCTTTGAGAATGGCAGTAGCATTGCCGCGTGAGTCTGCAAGCAACAGTTGAACAATTCACTTCTTGGGTCGATACAGTGGGTCATCGGATAGCTTACAAAGCGTCAGAGTTCAAAAAGCGCCTGCTGTATCGCAGGCGCTCATCTCAGCACGCAATTACCGGCGATCGCTGGAGCTTTCCGTTTAAGTGTTTAGCGTGTCCTGCAGAGGTGCCGATACCAGACAAAGGCGCCCGATCTCGTCCATTTTTGAAGATTTTGTTGCCATCGTAAGGCCAGCGCCTTCCTGTGCGTGGCTGTTCAGCTTGTTGATCGGAGGGCGAGGAAGCGGGTCGATTGGGCTCGATGGTCCCCAAACAATACTGAGCAGGACTGCCGTTCCTAACAGACCGATTCCCTTTTTAATGTTAATCACGAAATTGTTCTCCTTAGGCTTGGATTGATTCCTCAGGAACGCTTCCATCGAGCTTGCTGACATACTCCAAGACATCAGCAGAGCCCCAGAAAAGCGTTCCAAGTGGGACCTGAACAACAAAGCAGCCGGCCGCTCAACCCTCGGGGAATCGAGTGTTAAACGTTCGCTTTTTGCTTTGCTCAATCTCACGAGCCGGAAAGTAATGCAAACTCCCAAACCGCGCAAATTTCGTATGTTCTTGCTAAGACACTGACGTCTCCGCTTTCACGCGATATCTAGGCTTTCCTGAGAGTTTCCTTGGAAGAAGCACATGGCGACTACCTCGTTTAGGACCGCTGTGGCGCGGAAAAGTAAGCTATTGGATATGCGAACGAGAGAAAGCGGGATGCGAGATCGCTGAACGTTCGTCGAGATCTGTCGCGTCCTGGCGAGCGCGAAAACACCGTCAAAGCTACCGTGCCATTTTAAAATCCACCGTTGTCCGAGTACATAGAACAGATATCCCTCTGCGCTGTCGGCTCCCTAAGCTGTATAGCATTGCCAGCAGGATTCCCGATTCGCAATAGTGAGCCATGTGTGTGCGGGTCGGGATCCTGTATCTCATCCGGTATTCCCTTGTCTTGGCAAGCCTGCGTCTTCGCGAGGATACTCTTGACCCCCATTCTCAGGGTGCGGCCTGCTGGTTGCGATTTTGAATAATGATTACCGCACCGATCGGGAGTCGTACCAATTACTATCCAACTCTTAGTTGGGAAAAATTGAGCGGGTGTCTGTACTTAAATGGTATGGCTTCTCAATGTGTGCATACGCACGACTTTATAGTTCTTCCAATTCCGGATGGTGAGGAAAGTCATCACGCATTACCCTTACCAATTGATCTTTGCCGATTGATCCACCTCCACCCCCGTGCCGAAGAACCCGCAACGCGGAAAACCAGGTAGTTCTTCCGCTTCCAGCGAGATTCAAATGAGATAGGTCTCCTCCCGCCCGCTGCCATAACTCCTTATCGGTCGGACCGGCCGGATAGAGATCCGCCAGTAAATCATGGAGCCGTTTCCAGTCGTCAACCGGAGCAGGCGTGGTCTGCTTTTCGCGAGGTGAGTTAGCCTGGGTTAATGCGATCGGGAAGTTGTCTTCGAGTTCGCTGGCTTTGAAGATAGGGTGTTGTCTTCCCGGCAGAGATTGCTGAACCTTTTCCGCGATGTAGTTGAAGAAGTCAAATACGCGAATCAAGCCATCACCGCGGCTGTGAGCACGGCCTTGAAAAGCCTCAAGAGCATGTTGAGTGAAGACACTGTTTCGTGCGCCATTGAAAACATTAGAGACTTCCGTTGCTCGAGATGAAGCGATCAATACTCTCCCAATCCCTTCGGACAGTCGGGCTAGCGTCTTTTCTTCGTAGCCCAGGATGAGATCCACTGCTCCAGGAGCGCCTTTTAGACTCGCAGCCCCACCAGCATGACAGGCATCCAGAAGAATTAAAAGTTTTTTGGCCTTAATTTGTTCCAATGCCTTTGAAAATTCTAGTTCCATCAAACTCGTAGCTTCGTGGCGGGTCGGTTCAAAATCAATCGGGACCAATGCGCTGCTTGGAGCAGAATTCATCGTCAGTCTGGCGCCGTGTCCGGAGAAGTAAATCAAAACGGTATCATCCTGCCTAGCGCGCTGAGCAAGAGAGGCCAACCCTCGCCGAATGGATGCTAAGGTTGCGGCCGAATCTAACAACAACTCGACTCTTGAAGCATCGTAACCGCAATTCCGTGGATTGACGAGAACGTCGAAAACATCTTTTGCGTCATTACGAACGGCGTCCGGCAATCGGCCGATCATAGCTGGATACTCAGCAATTCCGATGATTAGGGCATGTCCCGCCATAAATCCCTGAAGCGCATCAGATTTGTTCCTGGTGTTCTGCGAGTTGGACCGATCAATCAATGTCTGGACCCTCCGAATTCACTATCCTCGGCAAGGTACTGCAATTTCTCATTGGTGGGAAAGTCCCCTCTCATCTCTTTAAGGAGGTGATTGATAGGCATCCCGCTTCCGTTCCGAACTTTATTCAGAGCATCATGCCAGCGTGTTCGTCCATCTCCGTGGTGCCGAATATCTTTATTCTTCCCGCCCGCTCTCTCCCAGATTTCGCGGTCATTGGGCCCCCATGGGTAAAGATCTGAAACGACATCTACAAGTACCTGCCATTTTTTTTCTGCGGAGGTGGGTGTGAGCGCAAGACGGAATCGAGTCCATGCACTCAACATATCAACGCAGGCCAGTAAAGCAGGTCGCAAGTCCTCTCTACCAGCTTTATAGGCACGAATTAGATGGCCTGCTGCCGAAACCCAGCGTCGCTCAACGACTATGCGACCAATGTAATCGGAGTCGCCATGGTTGAACCGCCGAACTCGCGTTAGTGCGAAAGCGATCCATTCAATAAATCTCAGCTCAGGAAAGGTGGGCAGCAAAGTGATGAGTGTGAGTCCAACTGAAAACTCATCGGGAACCAGCGCGTTCAATTGATTGTACAAGCGGGCATCTTCCAGCAGGGCGTTCTGCACGGCAGTCTCAATCGGTTCTTTTTCCTGCCCTGCGAATACTTTTCTCATCCAGCCGTGAGCTGTTGCGAGTAGAAAACGATTGGCGACAGACCCTTTAAGAACGGACCACAGTTCGGCCCGTCGCGGGTATTCGGATAGATCTGCCAGAGGCGTATTCGAGAGTTCGGAGATGAGATCATGATTGACAATTGAGCTATCAAGAAGCCCGTTTAGGATAACTGTACATGCATCTGATGGATTCTCCGGTGCCTTCCAGCTCTCGGGAGTAATAATGAGTGCTTGAGCCCAGATGTTTTGTATATAGGGATTTGAAAAGTCTGTTTTTGCCAGAGTGCCCGGTCCTTTCGCGACAATCTCTGCAGCCAGCAAAACTAGCCTTTTATCCCCGGACGACACCGCGCATTCAATAATCTGCATGAGCGATCCGAACCGAATCGCAGAACGAAGTCCTTCAAAAAACGATTGATCGCTATCTATCATCAACTGTTGAGTGATGGCATCCGCGCAAGAAAAAGCGGCTGAGGCGATGGCACCGTGAAGCTTCAACCATTTCCGCGCCTCACAGCTTTTTAGGAGAGAATTTGCTGTCTTGACTTCAATTTGATCGGGAATTGCTGTCCATAGGCCATCCTCAAAAGCGGAACCAGAAGGAAATGTATCGAGTAGTCGTGCGCACATTTTCGGTCTTAGAGTAATCCACCGCCAGAACGCATGATGGAAGTTGAGGTTCGATGACCGCCCAGACTCGTGGATGCCGGACAGGATTGCATCTCGCCATTCCTCAACAGCCGCACCCTCCTTCAGTGCATTTTCTATTATGCCGATATATTGGTGATCATCTGCTTGCTGATACAGATTGTGTTTCATCCACCGCTCAACTTCTTGCCACAGCAGCTCGCTGCCTTTGATTTGGCTTATTCGCAGATTCCGAAGTAGCAGGATTTCCGTTGGCTGGGCAAGGGCGACCAGCCTCAAGATGTCCCTGAGCAGTTGGTCCTTCCGAGTTGCGCCCATATCCGCATGGGTAGACAATTTCTCCACGAAGCGCGCAACCGCGATGAGTTCATCGAGCTTGTCATTGCTTTCCGAGAGTTGCTGAGCTTCAACCATGAGAGTTAAATCTGACAAACTATTTAGCTCAAGTCCGAACTCCGCAGCAAAATCAAGCAGCCTTCTTCTCTCAGTACTTCCAACCAGAATCGAAGCGGCAACCGATGCGGGTTCTGGAGTTTGGGGAATCGAGATCACATTATGGCCGTTCCAACGCGCACTGAGGTTATGTGGCGTGCAGACCAACGAAGGTTTGGGAAGCTCCGTCAAATCGTTTGGACTGAAGCTAAGCCGGAAGGCGAAACGCCTTCGCATACCTGGCCACAATCGCGACCACAAATCAGTGATTAGTTTCTCGAAACCGTCCACACCCAAATAGACAGTCGGCGCTGGGGCGCGAGTAGTCAGAGCATTGGCGGCAGCGATGAACTCCTTGCCATGAGGTGCAAGCCCGCCTCCGTTCATTGAAATGTCAATCGGCTCAAGCACATCTGAATGAAAAGGTTCGTGGCTCAACCAGCTCACTAGAGTTTGCAAGTCGTTCAACTCTGCAATCTCTTCCAGCGGTGCCAGAAAAGCGTGAGCAAATACGATACCGCCTCGTTTCGCCTGAGTATCGAGAATCGTGCGCGCAAGAACGTAGACGCCCTTATACGGAAATCCGCTTATATAGGGCGACCATTCCACGCCGGGAGGAGCTGTGTCGGGCAGGTCAAGACGAGTGGCGATCTCTTCAGCGATGCTGGAGGCGCCGCTGACTGCCAAAAGGGAGTGCCCGCCGCGAGTAGCACCATAGATAGCTTGTTCTACTTTCATGCGTAGCTCAGACAATCTCATCTGGGTCGGACACGAGAATTGCGATCGGCAGTGTCAAATCAGGGCTATGTGTTCCGTCACTTTTTACGATGAAACCAAATTGTTCGGGTCCGCGAGCAGCGTACTCGTGATCACTGGTCTTGTCGCTCAACGCACGCCCAAGAGCAGAGAGGCCTAGTACCAACGGCTCGTTCCAGTTACTATCTACAAAGCTACTGAACATAGGAAGCCGGCTTCTCAGCGTCTTCCGAGGTTTGTCGGGAGCACCAAGCTCGTCCCAACACGTCAACAGCACCGCAAGTCGCGGATGGTCCACGGCAAGCTCTGCACTCGTGTGCCGGATATGAAGCAACATTTGAAGAAGCTCAATCAAACGCGCTTGATCAGATAACTGGATCGGAGCGGAGCGGTTCGAAACCTCAGAGGAACGCTTCTGCAAAACCCCGAGAGGACGAGAGAGGACATCTTCACCAACTTGCGTACTGTTCAGGCGAATTAGCAATATCCACGATTGGCTCTCTTCAATTCTCGTCCGCCAGGCTTTCGGTACTCTGCGAGTGGTCAGCATCGCCTTAACTTGTTCACCTCCATAGTCTGGCCAAACAAGTTGTGTTTTGCGTCCCTTTTTATCGATGATCGGCCAGATGCTTTCTTGATAAACCGTTGTAGCAGTGTGGTCCGCCGATTTGCCCTCGTTCAATCGTTCAAGAGCCGATTCAAACGGTTGCAGGTTTTTAGCGGCTCCATTCATCCGGATCTGACCTTCCGACACCAGCAACCGTCTTAGGAGCTGCGCACCATAGTGCGTTTTTCCGGCACCTGATTCGCCGATAAGTAAAATAGAATTGGACAATGATCTGATCAATTGCGTGTTCCGAAGAGGAAAAGTGGGTCAGAACTGACGGATTCAATACGGGGTAAAGCAGTGCGTGAGCGTCGAAGCTCCAAAAGCCAACGGAGGAGATCCGTTAAACCTTTACCATACTTGCTGGCACTCTCGTCCTCGGAGATCACACTCACTTCGAATTCAACTAGATTTGAAATTTGGGCGGTGACCGAGCGGATTGACTTGGCCGTTGCATCAGAGACCGGAATGTCCGATTTCGTCCAGACAAGCGCCACAGGACGATCCTGCTGTTCGCTTCCGAGCCGCCTCGCTAACAGCTGTGTGGCACCTCTTGCGGATCCCATCGTGTTGCCGGAAAGTGCTTCGCAATCGGCAATAAACAGAAACGCATCAGCGTGCCTCGAAAGCCATCTCGCACCTTCAGCTTCGGGCGCATCAGCATTGAGAGCCCACTTCTGAAACCACTCGCCTGGTGCATCGGTGAATAGGAAATCACGAAGACGTCCCTGTTGTCGAAAAGAGAGATGCAACAGTCCGGGAGTCCGCCCTTCGCGGCTCGTAGTGTGAGCGGGAAACGTCGGAGGTGCTCCTGGTGCCCAACGCAGAGAACTCGCAATTGCTTCCCAGCCTTCGAGGGAGAAGGACCCAGCGAAGCGTTGATCTGGTGTGGGATCTAAGCCATGATTGAGTAACAGGTACCAAGCTGCCAAGAGTGTAGTTTTCCCGGCATTTTGCGGGCCAATGATTGCCACAATGAAAGGCTTCGCTCTACCGGCCACAAAACCAACATCGACCTCGCCTAAAACCCGGCCAGACCAGGGCATCAGGATGTCGCCTTCAGCATTCTCGATTTCTGATCCAGTGGGCTCAGTCTGATTCCAAGATGGACACTCACTCAGACTTAAGAACCCCAGGTCGCAGTTCGTATCAGGAACGAAGCATCTTTTGCGCGAGCATGGACTCATTGCACTTTGTCCTTTCGCTCACTGCCTGCAGCGCTCGCGGCCGCACGAGCGGCCTGCAACTCCCTAAAGAGCCATGTCGACCATTCCGGCAAATTCAAACTAGTATCGGCAGGGACTCCGACAAGTTCTCTAAATTTGGAATTTGAGATTTCAGTTGCCGCATCCGTATGCGCAATCAGCGACAGCAGAAACCCCCTCCCCTCGGGAGCGCTCACTACCGCTCCCGCAACGCGCCGCAGTTCCCGCAATTCGTTGTGACTGCGAGCCTCTGCAAACAGATGGTGCAGAGTGTGACTCGATGACGTTGACGTCTGGGGCAAGCTCCTGACAGCTTCTTGGAGAAACGCGGCAACACTTACCGGAGACAGAGTTGGTAACTGCAAATACAAATCTAATGCCATAGTCGCCGCCGCAACGGTTGGAGTCAGATTGCGATAGCTCGTCTGGGCACTGGAAGAGAAGAGCGCCTCCTTCCACCACAGAAGATTTGTTCGGCGCTGTAGTCCAGCGGTTGCTGCGCCGAAGACCTTCAGCAACTGTGCACTATAGTCAGAAACTTCAACCGAAAAATGATCGAGAGGAGCAGAGAAATCGAGAGCTTCGACCTTGCCGGCGGCGCCAACTGCATCAATTGTTTCCGCCAACGCAGCCGTGAGCTTGGGAGCAAACTGCAGCGACCATTGCTGGCCAGCGTTTGGCCAATATGGATTCGGACTCGGTCCGCTCGAAGTTCCATCCGGTTTGTGGGGACCCGAAGCTGCGAAGATCTTGTTCAAGAGCAGTTCTTTGTCGACTTTGGCTTTGCCGGTATTGATTTTTACCGCCGGTGGTTTGGACAACTTGAGTTTCTCGACGTTAACTGT
>DASRCD010000199.1:0-7181 GCA_035653315.1 Candidatus Angelobacter sp. | reverse complement strand
TCCGGTCTTGTGATTACAGACGCCATGGATATGTCCGGACTGACGCGGGTCTATCCGGAAGGCATGTCGGCCGCTGCAGGACATGCTGCCGTGGACGCAATCAAGGCCGGCAATGACATGCTGCTGCTGCCTTCCGATCTTGATGGCGCTTACAACGGCATATTGAATGCTGTTCACAAAGGTGAGATCTCAGAGAAGCGCATTGATGAATCTGTCCTGAAAGTTCTGCGTGCCAAGGCCAGCGTGGGGCTGAACAAAGCAAACCAGATCGATATCAAGCCTCTTTCCACGGTCATCGCAAGCCCTGAAAATCTTGCGCTCGCGCAGCAAATGGCGGATGCGGCCCTTACACTCGTCCGTGAAAATGGGCACATGCTGCCGCTCAAGCCAGAGCGTGTTGCGCCACCATCTTCGCCAACTTACGGCACTCTGCAAACAGAAGGCAATAAACTTCTCTGCGTGATCTTTACTGACGATGTAAGAAGTGACAATGGACGCCAGTTCCAGCGTGAACTCCGGGGACGAGTGCCCGATGCCCGCATCATCTATGTTGATCCGCGCATTGCCGCAGGCACCACGCAGGAAATTCAGGGCGCGGTCAAAGCCGCGGAGAATGTTCTTGTGGCTGTCTATATGGTTCCGGTAGCAGGGCGCACAGTGCGCAAGGTAGGAGGAACGGCGATGAACAGCATCTCCATGCCTGAATCAACGGCAACGCTGCTGGAATCCATTCTTCAGGCAAAACGAGATAAGACTGTGATGGTCAGTTTTGGGTCTCCGTATGTTGCCGCTGATTTTCCTGAAGTTGAGAATTATGTTTGCGCGTATTCCAACGTAATTACTTCTGAGATTGCGGCCGCCAAAGCATTGTTCGGAGAGATTCCTTTCCATGGCCGTCTGCCTGTAACAATTCCAGGCGTGGCACAGCGCGGGACCGGCATGGACCAGCCGGCACAACAGGCACTCAAGACAAAATAAAAGCAGCCGGCTAGAGCCGTTTTAAGGTTAGTGTGGATCGTATGGCACTTCCGCTCTCGGTTGTGCCGCCTTTACCCTAAGTAGCTGCCGCCTTTACTCTAAATAATCGTGGACCGCAGGCGCCCTCGCCTGCGAATCTTTGGTTTACACCAGAACTAAAACTCTAATCAGCTTCCTGCAGCGTCTTTACATGGTCTTCTAGTGCCCGCGAGTATTCCCGTTCTGCCTGCAGTTCTGACTGTAGCTTTTTCACCAGGCCTTCTAACCGCATGATTTCAATCTTCAACTTATTTGCGTTATTTGCATCCTGAGCACCGTTGACCTGTTTACCGGATGCTGCCGCAACCGATGCAGGAACCGATGCAGGCGCTGGTGCTCCTGCTGCAACACTGGCCCCCATTGGCGGAGCTGCGGTCGGGGGTGGAACTGCGATCGGCGCTGCCGGAACTGCCACCGGCAAGGAAATGACTGGGGCAGGAGCGGGAGCCGCTGCTGTTGCGACCGCACGTTGCTGCACTGGCGCGGGAGCAGGCGTAACAGACTTTGGCGGCATGGGTGTTGCTGCGGAAAAGATGCTGCTCAGCGCCACGGCGGCATTGGCCGCAGCCGCCTGTGTAGGCGCTGGCGCGCCGTTGGGCTTAAGCAGATGTTTGACTCGCGCAATCAGATCTTGCGGCTGAAAAGGCTTGCGCAAAAGCTCATCGGCTTTTACCGAGAAGGCCCGCTCCGCCACGGCACGGTTCACCACGCCGGACATGAGAATCACAGGCGTTTTCGCCAGCATTGGATGCGACTTGATGTGCTGGCAAACATCATAGCCGTCTTTTTCCGGCATAATCACGTCAGTAATCACAATGTCCGGCTTTGCCGTTTCAATTTCAGCAAGCGCCGTTGCCGCATCATGGCAGGCTACTACGTTGATGTTTTCCCGCCGGAAGGCGATCTTGATCACCTCGCGCATGGTCGCACTGTCATCAATAAAATAGACAGTGGGCGTTGTGCTCATCGAAAACCTCCATCGGAGCTTTCCTGGGCTGATTCATCCAGTTCGCGCAGAGCGTCCAGCATTAATTCCGTGGCGGAACGCAAAACTGTCCGCGTGGCCGCGCTTTCACCCGGCAAAAATCTGTATGATCCCGCATCGACTCCATTGCAATACTTCACAATATGTACCACGGCTTCATCCCCAATCAGGTCTCCGCTTTCTGCATGGGTGATGTTGCCATTTTCAAAGAAAATAATTCCGTCAATTGCCCCCGCGTTGACTGAAAGCGATCCGGTCTGCCGCGAATGCACCAGCATCTGCACTACGCCGGGCAAATCCAAATGGGAAAGGCTGCCGCTCAGCCCTTCTTCAGACGAGCCAAGCATCTGCACCGGATGAAACCCTTCAGAATTGCTGCGCAGGAATGTTTTGATCTGTGACGCAATCAGCTCCGGCCCAAGTCTTTTATCCACGTAATCGGCGCAGCCGGAACGGAACGCCTCCATCAGGGCCTGGTCGCCGCCATCGCCCAAGGCAATCACTGGGATGTGCGCCGTTTTGGGATCAGCATGAATAATGGGTGGCAAATCATGCGCATTAATCTCACGCAGATTGGTGGAACACAAAATGGCAGAGGGCGTATCATATTCCAGCATCGTCAGTGCGTAACCTGATTGCGTGCTGTGCACCACCTCAAACCCTTCCAGCTTCAGCGCGTCAGTAATCCGGCGGGCAAAGAAGACATTCGCGTCAATTAACAGAATTTTGGCTGGAGAGGCAACACTGGGGCTCATGCGTGTGCCTCCATTGCTAGCAGCTTATCCAGCGCCACTATCTGGATTGCTTCCTCTCCCACGGTTACCGCGCCCTGAATGTATGGCAATTCTGTATCAACGGTAGCTGTAAGCGCGCCGCTGGCCAGC
The DNA here is from genome assembly GCA_035653315.1 of Candidatus Angelobacter sp. GTDB lineage: Bacteria > Acidobacteriota > Terriglobia > Terriglobales > Acidobacteriaceae > Angelobacter. The sequence goes on along the minus strand of DASRCD010000199.1, from coordinate 4,295 downwards.
ACGCATTCGCCGGTAACCGGCACGGCAGTCAATTCCCTGCTTGATCCAATTGTGCAGTCCGCAATCAAATAAAATTTTCTCGGCGGCGCAGCAGGCCCAACCAGCACCTGAGCCACATCACAAACAGGAACAATCTTGCCCCGGCGCACCAGCACGCCAGTCAATAGCGGCGTGCGATGCGGAAATACCTGAACATTGTCCGGGCGCGCCAACTCCGTTACATCTTCTGCGGGCAAAGCAAACCGCTTCTCTCCTAAAGGAAAGAGCACATAAGATTTGTTTACCTGTACGGTCATACCGTTGCCACACCTCTTACCCGCTCCAGACCAGCCCGCAGCATCTCCATCTCAGTCTTGTTCAGAAATGCATGGTGGTTCACCACTGGCACAACGTTTCCGTTCACCACGGCCAACCCGCGATACCAACTCCGCTCTTCATGCGTAAACACTCGCGGTAGAGCATGCAGGGTTGAGATTTCCATCATGCGGTCCGTTCCATCCACCAGCACAGCGGTATGCAAATCACGCAAAATCATTACCCGCGAAGGCTGCGCTGCCTCAAGCTGAAAATGCCTGGCCGCATCTACCACAAAAAACGTTGTTCCATTCCGCTCCAGCGTGTGCCTGAGCTTGCCTATCTGCGCGGAAATGCCGCCCAGCGTGAACGGCTGCAAGCCTTCCATTCCACGGATCTCTTTCACCGCTCCGGCGGCAATGGCAAGCTTATATTCAGCTACAAAAAAGACAATTACGTCTTCACGCGCCTGCATTGGCGGTTGCGGACCGAATTGTTTCAGCGGCTTCAAATTGCTCCAACTTTTGCCGCGCCAAAAATGTAAATCACACGTTTTTCAATCGCGTTGTAAATCGCCTCCATTGGCAATACCTGGTCTACGGCTCCGGTCTTAATCGCTTCCTGCGGCATGCCAAAAATCACCGCCGTTGACTCATCCTGCGCGATCACGTGTCCGCCTACGGCGCGAATCGTCTGCACACCTTTAGAACCATCGTTGCCCATGCCGGTCAGAATCACGCCAATGGTCATCGGTCCTGCATACTCCGCCGCGCTCTCAAACGTAAGATCGGCGCAAGGGCGATAACCACCAATACGCGGACCATCATCCAGAGAAATTCTTCCTGTCGGCGAAACGCGCAAGTGATGCGAGCCCGGACAAACATAAAGCTGGCCGGGAACAATGATCTCGCCTGCTTCAGCTTCCTTCACTTTGATTTGTGACGCTTCCGCCAACTGCGCGCTGAACTGTCCGGTAAAGTTTCCCGGCATGTGCTGCACCAGGATCACAGCTCCGGGAAAATCTTTGGGAAAACTTGGAATAAACTTCATCAGCGTGGCTGGCCCACCCGTGGAAGAAGCCAGAACGATGATGGGAAATTTGCCTGCGCTTTTGGCTGCGGCATTTACGGCCGTCTTCACTTCCTGCAAACCGCTGTCGCCGTTCTTTGACGCCGGTTCAACTCGCGGCGATGAGTTTGCAATCTCCTGCTGCAGCTTGGAGCGCGTTGCCGTGCGTACCACCCGGACTTTGGCTGCCATCTTGAGTTTGCGGCAGAGTTCGTCTTTGACTGAACTCATGTCCAGATCAATGCCGCCACTGGGTTTGGCCACAAAATCAATGGCCCCAAGTTCCAGCGCCTTCAAAGTCACATCCGCTCCATCGCGCGATTCAGAGCTCACAATCAGGACCGGCCGGGGATTGCTGGACATGATGATTTCTGTCGCCTGCAATCCATCCATGTGTGGCATGTTGATGTCCATGCTGATCACGTCAGGCTTCAAGACTTCCGTCTGCGTAACCGCGTCACGTCCGTCGCGTGCCTCGCCGCAGACTTCAAGCTGGGGATCGGCGGCAATAATGCTTTGCAGCACCTTGCGCATGAATGCCGAATCATCCACCACCAGCACCCGGATTTTCTTGCCCTCGTTCATCTTTCCTGCGAACTTCCTTATCGTCCCGCTGCAGCCAGTTGCATGCTGGCCGTTGCGCCAATCAGATTTCCAACCGCCGCAATGAACTGGTCTTCCTGTACCGGCTTGGTCAGGAACGCCGCTGCTCCTTCTTTCATTGCGCGGTCACGATGCTTTGCCCCGGCACGTGATGTAACCACCATCACTGGAATGTTGCGCGTCTGCGGATCTTGCCGCAGGTGTGACAATAACTCGTATCCATTGGTCCGTGGCATTTCCAGGTCGGTCACCACCAGATCACATTTGGTTTGTGTCACAATTTCCAGAGCTTCCAGTCCATCGGCCGCAAGCTTTACTCGATAGCCGGCCTTCTCCAGCATGCGACCCACAAACTTGCGCACGCTGATGGAATCATCCACCAGGACAACGAGCTTCTCTTCCTGCACAAAATCAATTGCTTCCTGCGGGATCGAGCCTTGGGCCACAGCCGTTGCGCCCGGCGCAAAGATGCGTGCGGCATTGGCCGTTGTCATCAGCGGACGGTGCTCAATTGCCTCTCCCGCCACAAGGCGGTTTACGTCAATCAGAAGAATCAGGCTGCCGTCAGGAGCAATCGTCGCTCCGGGAAACATCTTCAGGTTGCGCAGGAACTCGCCCAGGCTCTTGATGACGATTTCATCCTTGCGTACCACATCTTCCACCACTAACCCCACCTGCCGCCCGGCCACATTTACGATCACCATGCGGAAGTAGCCATTGATGGGTTGAATCGGCTCCAGACCAAGCGCGTCATCCAGACGCACAATTTCTGTGACCACGTCGCGGACCTTCGTCAGCAGCTTGCCGCCGACATCTTCCATGTCAGAAGCTCTCAGGCGTCGTATCTCTTCCACAAACGCCAGCGGCAACGCAAACATTGATGTGCCGCAGCGCACAAACAGGGCTTGCGAGATGATCAACGTGAGCGGGACCTTCAGCGTGAAGCGTGTGCCGTGTCCCTTTTGTGTCTCAATTTCAATTTCACCGTTGAGCTGCGCAAGATTGGCTTTTACAACGTCCAAGCCAACGCCGCGCCCGGCCAGCTCAGTTTTGCGCGGGGCCGTGGAGAAGCCCGGCTGGAACAGAAGGTCCAGCAGGTCGCGCTCTGCCAATTCAGCCGCGCTTTCAACGGACAGCATTCCGTTTTCTACGGCAGTCTTGCGGACTTTCTCGTAATCAATGCCGCGCCCATCATCTTCCACTTCAATATAGATATGGTTACCGCGATGATAAGCGCGCACGGCCACGTTGCCGGAATCGCTTTTTCCCTGCGCGTATCGTTCTTCGTCGCGCTCCAACCCATGGGCCACGGCGTTGCGAACCAGGTGAATCAATGGATCTGAAATCTGTTGGATGATGTTGTTGTCCAGTTCAGTCTCAGCGCCCGCAAGCGTAAGCTCCACTTTTTTGTTGGCCGCTTTAGCTGCGTCGCGCACCGTGCGTGAGAGCCGCGTGTACAGGTTGCCGATGGGCACCATGCGCGCCTGCGTAATTTCATCCTGAAGACGATGTGCCAGCTTGGTGAATTCGTCAATGTCGCCATCCACGCGGCGCACAAAGCCATCGAGCTGCGTAAGCACTTCCGTGATGTCGGCGGAAATTTCCGTCAGCGACCGCGAGAGAATATTGAAATCGTCATAGCGGTCCATTTCCAGTTCGCTGAACTCAGCCAGTGAATGGTCAAATGTGTGTGAATAGTTGGAATAACCACCGCGCAGCGGGAAATTGTCTGAAGAAGATGATGGCCTCGGCGTTGGCACAGAGTGAATGCGGCTGAACTCGTGCTTCTCCTGGAATTCAGCAACTTTATCCTGCATGCGCCCCTTGGAGAAATTCAGCACATCGGCAAGGCGCTCCAACTCAGCCACACGACCCAGCATACGGGTACGGTTGATCACCAGTTCGCCCACTGCATTCATCATGCGGTCCAACCGCTCCAGCCCAATGCGCACGGACTTGGATTGCGGCATGGACGCAGGTTCTTTGCGCAGGAACTCTTCGTCGGCAAATTTCTCAATGCCTTCAGGCTTTTTGAGTTCTGCCACTGCCATTGGCTGCGTCATTGCGGCAGGCTCGACCACAGCAGGAACAATCGGCTCGGTGCTTGATGCAGGCGCTGCTTCCAGCTTCAACTCTTGCAAATCAGCGGCAGGCGTTGGGGCCTGCGGTTGCTCTGCTACTGCGGACGGGACTTCCGTTTCCTTCTCCTCAGGCGCAAGACGGCTGATGCGTGAGAACAGTGTCTGCACCGAAGAACGCATGGCAGCATCGTCCGTCCACTGGTGATAGAGAAATTTCTTGAGCGTATCCACCGCGTCCAGGCAAATATC
>DASRCD010000198.1:0-8188 GCA_035653315.1 Candidatus Angelobacter sp. | reverse complement strand
TTAATTTCTGCTGTACCGGTTCTTCTTCTTTTCCTGGTATCGCTCCAGCGCCAATTGAATCAACCGGTCAATCAGGTCTGGATAAGCCAGGCCTGAGGCCGCCCATAACTTGGGATACATGCTGATTGAGGTAAAGCCCGGCATGGTATTGATCTCATTCAGATAAAGCTTTCCGTTCTTAGGGTCCATCAGGAAATCCACTCGCGCCAGTCCAGAACAATCCACTGCCTGGAACGCCCGTATGGCCATTTCTTGCACCTCTTTGATCTGCTTTTTGCTGAGCTTGGCCGGGATCACCGGTACTGAACCTTCGTCAATGTATTTTGCGTTGTAATCATAGAACTCCGCCGCCGGAATGATCTCTCCCACAGTGGAAGCTTTTGGCTCATCATTGCCAAGAATGGCAATCTCCAATTCTCGCGCTTTTTGCTTTTTGCCGCCCACGCCCTGTTCAATCACGATCTTGCGGTCATATCCAGCAGCCGTATCAATTGCCGGGCCAAGCTCCTGGCGATCATGCGCCTTGGAAATTCCTACCGACGAACCGAGGTTCGCGGGTTTTACAAACACCGGATACTTCAACCTGCTCTCAACTAATTTAGTAACTTTCTTTTTGTCTTTCTCCCACTGGCTGCGCAACACCGTTACATGTTTCACAATCGTGAGCCCGGCGCCGGCAAAGAGCTGCTTCATTACATCTTTGTCCATGCCTGCCGCGGAGCCAAGCACGCCCGCGCCCACGTAGGGGATGTCTGCCAATTCCAGCAGCCCCTGAATCGTCCCGTCTTCGCCAAAAGTGCCATGCAGGACAGGAAAGATCACGTCCACGGCAATGCCTTTTTGCGCGGAACTTGCGGGACTTTCAAAGGGGACCAGAGCATCCGCCTGCGGCACGGGAGGCACAATGACAGCTTCACCTTTGGCAAGCACGGCGGCGCTGGAAGTGGCCAGGGGATCACCGGCGCGCAAATTGCGAACGCTATTTTCGGTTGTATTTTGGGAGGCATTCCCACCATGCAAAAGCCGTTCAGCATGGCTATCCGTCACCCATTGGCCTTCCTTGGTAATGCCAATCGGCACCACGTCATATTTTTCTTTGTTGATTGCCTTAAGCACTGACGCGGCTGAGAGCAACGAGACTTCATGCTCGCCGCTTCGACCACCAAAAAGTATGCCGACTTTAAGCTTGTTCATGGAACTACTTTAAAGCACGCAGCGGTAAACCGTCAGCAAGAGCGATCGATTAAGCTCAAAAGGGCTTTGTTACGGCATGGGGGGTGAGTAACTTGAGCCGCGTAGTTTCATGCTCAGACTAACTCCGGCACAATTGAAATTGCTCAAACTTGTGCAGCGCGGTTTCAGCCTGCTGCTGATGGCCGCGTGATGCCGGGACAATCCAGTTCCAGCGTTGGACCAGAAGTTTTTGCTGCGCCCGGTCTGTCTTGAGGTCGAGGGCAGCAACGATCCGGTCTCCAATCAGAACCGGACAAACAAAATAGCCGAACACCCGCTTGTGTTTGGGAACATAAGCCTCAAAGCGATATTCGTAATCAAAGAAAAGCCTGAGCCGCTTGCGCTGGATAATCAGCGGGTCAAAGGGATTCAGGATATGGACTTGTTCCTCGGCCGGATGGAGAACGGCATCGAGCGTGTCGGGATGGGCCCAGTGCAACCATTTACCCGCTCCTTCCAGTTCCACAGGAACGAGTTCCTTGCGGCGGACTCGCGATTCCACCAGGCGTTTCATTGCCGGCTTGCGCAAGGGGTCCAAATGGTAGATTGAATCCACACTTACGATTCCCTGTGATCGCAAAGCGCGGTCCAGCAGATAATTCAAAGCTTCTTTTTCGGTTGCTGCACGTGGAAGGCGGTCCCAACCGAAATGGCGAGTCGTCAACTCATAAGTCTTCAGCATTCCTGCCCGCTGGCTGATCGTCACCAGGCCTCTATAGAACGCCAACTCCAGGACACGTTTGGAAGGCTTGCGGCTGGCCCATGCGTATTCCTTTTCCACCGGCTCGTCCTCAATATCGCGAATGGTGAGCGCGCCATGCCTGCGGATACGTGAGATCATCCGGCGGAGATCACTTGCTGAAACTGTGCTGAACCAGCCGTTGCGGCGCTTCCAATCCTCATCTGCCTGACGCATATCGCGAACATAAAACCTCAGGCTCTGCGTGGGTACGTAAGACAGGGCATGTGTCCAATATTCGAAAACAGTTTTATCAATACTCTGTGCCTGATGCAGATGCTCACGCCGATAAGCGGGGATTCGTGTGTAAAGGATGTGATGGTGGCTGCACTCGATGACATAGATGGTGTCAATCTGCAGGTAGCCCAAGTGAGTCACCGCCGCAGGCGTAGCTTGCGGGCCGGAGCCAAAGGGTTCGGGGGTGTTCAGGCGCTGTGCGTGCAGCCAGATGCGCCGGGCTTGGGCCGAGGTGAGTTGGATCGGACTCTTCAATGGGGAGCTCTGATGTTGAAGGAAATTCTTTCACACAATCGGCCCAAATTGTGAGCACCCAAGAAATACCAACGAAATGGTTTACATTCCCTGTTTCGTATCTTCGCAGCCCTTGCTGTTATCGCGAACAAAGTTGGCCAGCTTGCCCTGTTTCTGTTTGTCCAATAGCTGGTCCATGGCCTTTGAGTCGGCCTGAGGGTCAGTCTTCAGGATGGCACTGTAGGCTTTGAGCGCGCTTTCCACGCCTGCCACGTATTGGGCATCCGTATCGCCCTTCTTGTCAGGATGCTCAATGATGTAAGCCGCGCTGCCAAAGGTGGCCTGATAGGAAAGCTGCGGCATGTACTTATTCTGCTCAGCAACGTACTCCGCTCCAAACAGCAGCGGCGCGCAGATGGTGACGTTAATATCCGGCACGTCCTCAAGCCATTGCTTGGCCCAGGTTTTTTCTTCATACAGCGACTTATCGAGCGGGCTTTGCTCCAGTTTGCGCGTGAGGGAAATAAAGCGCTGGCGCTCCTGGGGAGTGGAAGGTGCACGTTTGGGTTTGTCATCCTGTGCGGCAAATGCCGCCGCCAGAGCCAATACGAAAAACAGGGACAACACCAGACGTGAGTAGCGCATTGTTTTCTCCGGGAACTAAAGGAACAACATCAATAATTCAATTGTAAACCTTGAGCACGCAAATCCCACTCACAGCATTAGGCAATTCTGGCCAGTGTTTATCAGTGCAAAGCAGTGATGAACTGCTTACAAAATCTTTTTTCCAAATGCTGAAAGCGCCAGTTCCACCGCGAGATCAGCCGTGCGATTATGCTCATCAATGACCGGATTGACTTCCACAATTTCAAAGCTGGTCATGCGTCCATGGTCAGAGATGATCTCCATGGCAAGGTGGGCTTCACGATAGCTCGCGCCTCCACGAACCGGCGTTCCCACGCCCGGGGCATCTTCCGGATCAATCCAATCCATATCGAGAGAAACGTGGTAGCCGGCAGTGCCGCGCCCGGCGATGCGAAGAGCTTCTTCAATCACCGTGCGCATGCCGCGTTCATCAATATCGCGCATGGTGTAAACCTCAATGCCGGTTTCCTTGATGTTTTCCTTTTCGCGAATGTCTACATCCCGCACGCCCACCAGCACGCAGTTTTCAGGCTGCACCTTGGGAGAAAATCCGTAAATGCCCGCTAAATCTGAAGGCCCAAGGCCCATGATGGCCGCCAGGGGCATGCCATGCACATTGCCGCTGGGAGAAGTTTCCGGCGTGTTGATATCGGCATGAGCATCAATCCAGATCAGGCCGATCTTCCGTTCCTGCGCGCGCTGCTGCTGGCGGAAATATTCGGCCACTCCAGCCACGGTGCCTGCTGCAACAGAGTGGTCGCCGCCCAGCACCAGAGGAAACTTTCCCGCTTCCAGGGTCTTCATTACTGTTTCAGCATGCTTGGTGCATGTGGCAGTGATTTCCTTCAGATATTTGGCGTGCGGATCGCCGGATTTTTTCTGCTCGGCAATGGCCACCTGAATATTGCCGCCATCTTCCACCACATGGCCCAGTTCTTCCAGGCGAGCTTCAAGTCCGGCAACGCGAACGGCGGAAGGGCCCATGTCAACGCCACGGCGCGACTGCCCAAGATCGAGCGGAACGCCAAGAATCCTGATCTTCTTGGAAACAATATTGTCGGCAACCACAGGCGGATTCGCCGGCTCAACTTTGGTGGTGCCAGGTGTTGCCACTACTGTCTGTGTTGTTGATTCTGGAGTCATACAGTCCTGATTTTTTCTCTATGGATAAATACGGGTCAAAGTGCGCGCAAACGGAATGGTTTCACGCACATGCTCAAGCCCGCAAATCCAGGCCACAGCGCGCTCAATGCCCATGCCAAACCCGGAATGGGGCACGCCGCCAAATTTACGAAGATCCAGATACCACTTGAATGCTTCTTCCGGCAGATCATGTTCCTTGATGCGCTTCAGCAGCAGGTTATAGTCGCCAATGCGTTGCGAGCCGCCGATGATTTCACCGTACCCTTCCGGGGCAAGCACATCCACGCACAAAGCCAGATCAGGGTTCTGCGGATCAGGCTCCATGTAAAACGCTTTTACCTTGGCCGGATAGCGATGCACCATCACCGGCTTATCAAACTGCGACGAAATGTAAGTTTCATCCGGAGAGCCGAAATCTCCGCCATACTCAAATTTGGCTTCTACCTGGCCCTTGGCATGACCTTCCTGAAGCATTTTGACTGCTTCGTCATAAGTGATGCGCGGAAATGGAGGCTTGATGTTGGCCAGCTTGGTTACATCGCGGCCAATGAGTTCAAGGTCGGCTTTGCGATTGGCGACCGCAGCCTGAACGACATGGCTGATGAACTCTTCCGCTAACTGCATGAGGTCATCCAAATCCGCGTAAGCGACCTCCGGTTCCACCATCCAGAATTCGGTCAGGTGGCGGCGCGTCTTGGATTTTTCTGCGCGGAAAGTGGGGCCAAAGGAATAGACCTTGCCCAGCGCCATGGCGGTAGCTTCAATATAAAGCTGGCCAGACTGCGTAAGGAACGCCGGATCATCAAAGTAATCGACTTCAAAAAGCGTTGACGTGCCTTCACAGGCAGCCGGAGTGAGGATGGGCGGATCGGTCAGCGTGAAACCGCGATCATCAAAGAAATTCCTGGCGGCGCGAACAATTTCCGCGCGCACGCGCAGGATGGCCGTTTGCCGTGGTGAACGCACCCAGAGATGGCGGTTTTCCATGAGGAAATCAATGCCATGCTCCTTGCGGGCAATGGGAAATGGTTCATCTTCCGGCACGCGCTGCACGATTTTTACATCGCTAACGTCAAGCTCATAGCCGCCGGGCGCGCGCTTGTCTGCGCGAACTTTTCCGGTGACCATAATGCTTGATTCATCCGTGAGGGTCTTGAGCGCGTCAAAAACTTCCGGCGATACCTGGTTTTTCGGCACCACACCCTGAATTACACCGGTGCCATCGCGAAAGATGGGGAAGATGAGCTTGCCGCTCTCCCGTTTGTTATAGAGCCAGCCCCGAATGGTCACGGCCTGGCCATCGTGCTTGCCGACTTCCGCAATGGTAGTTAAAGGCGCCTGGGTTGTTGTTTCCATAATTCCTATGATCTCAAATCCTTCAGCAACATCTTTTTTTTCAGAGCGTCATTTAGAGCGCTGAATCATGCTCTCATTTACGGGACGTGGAGGTGATTTCATTCAAACTCACTATTGAAAGCGCCACCACGCTAGTCCTCAATCCCGCTTGCTTTTTCCAGCTTCCTGAATGTCTCGGCCATTCTGGGTGAAAGGTCCAAACCTTCTTCGCCTTCAATTTCCAGCAACATTGCCGGCGCATTGGTGGCTGAACGCAAAGATTGCATGGTCTCTTCCCAATCAATGGTTCCATCGCCCGGCCAGAGATGCGCGTCTTTGTCGCGCTTATTATCGTGAATGTGCGTGGAAAAAATGCGGTCTTCCAGCACGCTGAAAGCCTGATGCACGGAGCTCATCAGGTGAGCGTGGCCCACATCAAAACAGATTCCAAGGTCCGGATAGCGCAGCAGCTTCAGGATCTCCCTCAGCTTTTCCGGCGTGGCCAGATCATTAGGAATGTTTTCCAGCAGCAGGCTCACGCCCAGCGGACGCGCAAAGGCGCGCAGATGCTCAATCGCGCTGAGCGCATTCTCAAACTTGCGTGGATCATCATATTCGTCGGTCTTGCCAATGTGCTGGATCAGGTACTTGAATGGCGCGTATTCGGCGACTTCAATCGCGCGCTTGATCTCATCCATGGCGTCAATCCGCTGGCGCTTGTCTGGATCCACGATGTTCACGCTCTGACCGCCGGAATGGAAATTGTTGTCCATGTAGATGGGCGCATGCATGGAATGGAACTCAATTTTTTCCGACTTGAACCAGTTGCCCAGCTCTTTTACATGGTCTTTATCGTGATAGTTGAAGTGGCCGCGCGCGGCAAACAACTCAATTGCCTGCGCTCCACCGCGCACCATAGTATCCAGCAGGCCCGGATGCATCCGCCGCTTGATATAGACGTAACTGGACATTGCGCGAAGCATCAGAACCCTACCGCCTTTCCACCGCCGCGGCCATCCGGCGCCCCCAGCAACTCCCCGGTCTTTGGATCAATGGCAATGCATTCGCCATCACTCCAGTAGCCTTCCATTTTGATCTTGTGGCCGCGCGCCTGCAGCAGCTTGATGGTGTCAGGAGAGATGCCGTCATCTTCAAGATAAATCTGGTCCGGCATCCACTGGTGATGGAATCTGGGAGCGTTCACGGCCTGCTGGATGTCCAGGCCATAATCCACCACGCCCATCAGGATATTGGCGACTGTGGTGATAATTCTCGGCCCACCAGGCGAACCCAGCACCAAGGCAAGCTTGCCATCTTTCAACACAATCGTGGGCGACATTGCGCTGAGCGGGCGCTTTCCCGGAGCAATCGAATTGGCTTCACCCTGAATGAGGCCGTAATTGTTCGGGACACCGGGCTTGGAGGTGAAATCATCCATTTCATCATTGAGCAGGAAGCCCAGCTTGCCGGCCGTGACAGCTGCGCCAAAGCTTTCATTCAACGTTGTGGTAACGGAAACCGCGTTGCCTTGGGGATCCACCACGGAATAGTGCGTGGTGTTATGGGATTCCCTGCCGGTATAAGGCAGAGATGCCTGGCGGTCAAGCTCGCCAAAGCCTGAAGGACGGCGAATCTCTTTGCTATCACTGGCGCGCGTCATATCCAGCGATTGCCGCCAGCTTTTTGCGTATTGCTTGTCAATTAATTGGGCGACTGGGATGGCGCTGAAATCAGGATCGCCCAGCAGCTCAGCGCGATCAAAGAATGCACGGCGGAAAGCTTCCACGGTTAGATGGATGGCATCGGCAGAGCGATTCCCCATTTTGGAGAGATTGTATCCCTCAAGGATATTGAGAGCTTCCAGCATGGTGATGCCGCCGGAACTTGGCGGCGGTGCGCTGAAGATTTCATAACCACGATAGGTCCCATGGATGGGCTGGCGCTCTTTCACTTCATATCCGGCCAGGTCTTCTTCCGTAATCAGGCCGCCGCCGCGCTTGATCTCTGCGGCAAGTTCACGCGCCATGGCGCCTTTATAAAAATCATTTGGATTGGCCGCGATACGCTCCAGAGTCTGGGCTAGCTCGGGTTGGCGGAAGATCTCTCCGGGGTGGTAATAGTTTCCGGAACGCTGGAAGAGGCGCTTGGCATCGCCAAGAAAACCCCGGTCCGCCTCCTGCGTTGGCTGAGCGTCATCCCCCTCATAGTGCATGGCGTGGGCTTCTTCATAGGTAAGCCGGACACCTTCACGCGCCAGCCGAATTGCCGGCTGCATCACCGTTCTAAGAGGCAGCTTGCCCCAATGCTGCTGGGCATAGACCAGGCCTGCCACCGATCCTGGTACACCCACTGCTTTGTAGCCCAGAAGACTGGCGTTGGGAATGAGATTGCCCTGAGCATCCAGATACATGTCCCGGGTGGCAGCTTTGGGAGCTTTCTCGCGAAAATCCAGGAAATGGACTTCACCATTGGCCTTGCGCAGCAGCATGAAGCCACCACCGCCGATGTTGCCGGCTTCAGGATGGACTACCGCCAGAGCAAATCCAGTGGCCACTGCTGCGTCCACGGCGTTCCGCCTTGCTGCATGATGGCCGCGCCAACCCTGGAAGCTTCCGGATGGAC
>DASRCD010000197.1:0-3586 GCA_035653315.1 Candidatus Angelobacter sp. | reverse complement strand
GTAGCTGAATTGCACAGCCTCCATATACAGGATGTAATCAAGGTGTTGGAGAATAGAAACACAGTTCGATGAAGTTTGTTGTTGTTTCTGTTGATTACATTTTGATTATCCCTTGCACTATCGGAAAGGAATGTACAAGATGCGGGAAATGGATTTGACAAGACGAGTATTCGCAAGTAATTTTCAAGCCAAGACCAGCACATATTCTTTCAGTAAATGGCGCTCTTGCCTGCGCGCCAGGGTTCCAGGAAATTCTGCCAAGGTGAACTTTGCGTTGCGGGCTGCGTAATACAGGAGTGCAAAGGACGGGCCGTATGAGCAAGAAATGGTACAACTACTTCGTTTCCGTGGATGAAGCCGGCAATCCGGTAGCGCCTGGCAAACAGCCTGCCACTTCCGCTTCGCCCAGCCCGGCCCAGACCGTTGCCGATATCGCGGCCAGCGTGGCCGCTGAACCCAAGTTTACCTCTCCCGTTTCGCCATCGGGATCGTTCGACGAAATATATCAGGCGGCGGAAATTCCTGCCGCGCCGCAAGGCTATTCCATCTTGAAGGTTGCAGACATGCTCCAGAGCGAACACATCCGTTCCATGCCGACCGATGTAAAACGCTCTTCAGTCCTTGTCGCGCTCGATGCCGCCGGTGTCGATATTAAAGACGTAATTCAGGATGCGGTCCGCCGTGACAAAGCTCTCGATGGTTATGAACGCGTGCAGGAGCGTGCCATTGCCGATCTGGAAACCCGTAAGAACCAGGAAAATGCGCAAATTCAGGCAGAGCTGGATAAATATGTTGCCGAGCAGCGGGCCAAAATCCAGAGCAATAACGACGAAGTTACTAAAGAGAAAGAGCGCTTCTTTGGCTGGCGGCTGAAAAAACAGCAGGAAGAAAAAAAGATTTCAGACGCAGTCGTGCCCTTTGTTACTGAAAACCCAATCACCACCGGCCCCGGTATTGCACCACCGGACCCAAAGCAAGGCCCAAAGTCGTAAGCAAAAGGAGCTTTTTATGTGGCAGCGCTTTACCAGAGTTATCCGTTCATTCGTCGGTTTCTTTATCTCAACGGCGGAAAATCCGGAGATCATTCTCCAGCAGAACATCCGCGACATGAATGACCAGGTGCCGCGCATGAATGAAAGCATTGCCATGGTCAAGGCCAATGTCACTTTGCTGGAGCGCGAAGAATCAAAATACAAAGATGACGTGGCAAACCTTACGGCCAAGGTAAAGTCCGCCATCCAGGCCAATCGCGACGATATTGCCGGAAGCTACGCTAACCAGCTTCAGACCACCAAAGCCGCGCTGGCGCGCACGCAAGGCCAGCTCACCACCGCTCGCGCTGCTTTTGATAAAGCCATGGCCGTGAAAAAAGCCTTCATGCAGGAAAAAGACCGCAAGACGCAGGAAGCGCTTGGCGCCATCGCCGACTATCGCCGCGCCCAGTGGCAGAAGAAAGTTGCCGATGTCATGGAGCAATTCGACGTAGCCGGCATCAGCCAGACGCACGATGAGATGATCCGCAAGGTTCAGGAAATGACCGCCGTAAATGAAGCCCGCATGGATATGGCCATGGGCAACGTCGATGAGCAGAAGATGAAGATTGAAGAAGACGCCCAGAAAATCCAATCGGATGAGCTGGTCAAACAATTCAAGATTGAGATGGGCCTGGCGTCACCTTCCAGCGCCGGAACAAACGCCGCGCCGGAAAAAACCATCGGCGGCAAAGAGCCGCAGAGAACCTGATTAAAGAAATAGCTTCGCAGTAATCAATGAATGAAGCGAGCACTTAATTGTTCCAGCGCCGTAGGCGCGGCAGCGAGCGAAGCGGGCTTAGCCCAGGCCGTAAGGCCTGGGTAAACGTCGAAATAAATTTCGAGCCCCGTAGGGGCGGCACATGAAAAGGACGAGCCCGTTGACCCAGGTGCTGAAAAATTAACTCAGGCAATACCCTAAAGCGGTTCTGTCGCTGACGCGACAAGGAGATGAATATGGCCGTAAAGATTGAAAAAGGTGGATGGGCCCTGATCTTTCTGATCGGGCTGGCGTTGGTTGGCTACAGCCTCTTTAAATATGGCGTGATCGACGGCAGTAAATTCGGCGTAAGCAGCAGTAAAAATTCACCCAGCGGTGAAAAGCTTGACACTTCCAAACCTCTGGAGCTTCCGGTTTCCAACACCACGGACGACAATGCTGAAGTCCGCATCCGTGTCAATGTCTGGGTGGGATGCGTGGGCGGCCTCGTCGCGAATGGTGGTCTTGAGACTGCGCCAGACTCCATCTTCGCCAAAAAAGGTCTGAAAGTTTCTTTCAAGATCATCGATGACTGGACGGAAGGCGCTTCCGCGCTGGCCACCAACAACGTGGATGTCATGCTCACCACTCTTGATGTCTACGCCAAGGATTACGGCCAGTTCCAGGAAAAAGGTTTTGGCTCGCACGCCTTCCTGATGGTTGATTGGTCGCGCGGCGCGGATGGCGTCATCGGCAAGCAGGGTATCAACAGCATTGAAGACCTTGCCGGTAAGACTGTGGCCTTTGCGCCCTATACGCCTTCACATTTCCTTTTGTGGAACGGCCTGAAAGCTTCCGGCCTGAGCACGGACCAGCGCAATGAAATTTTCAAGAACGCTGTTCATACCAAAGACGGCATTGAGCCTGCCGTTCTCTTTGCCCAGGAAAAAGTGGACGCCGCCGTGGCCTGGGATCCGGACATGAGTGACGCTGTAACCAAGCGTGCCGGCTCCAAAAAGATTTATGACACGCGCGTGGCTAACCGCCTGATCGCTGACATTCTTGTGGTCAGTGACCGCTTTGCGGCCAGGCATCCGCAAACCGTGGTCAAACTGGCGCAGGGCTGGCTTGAAGGTGTTGAGTTCATCCGCACGCAGCCTGCGCGCGCGTACAACCTGATCGGCGCCATCAAGGATTTCAATATCCCTTCTGATCTTGCCAAGACCATGCTGGAAGGCGTGAAGCTAGCGGACTATGCCGACAATACTTCCTTCATGGGCACGCAAGGCGCAAACTCTGATTATTCCAACATCTTCGGCATGGCGCAGGATATGTATCGCGAACTGCGCATGATCAAGCGCACCTCCAATGCTGAAGACAGTCTTGACCGGCGCTACATCCAGCAGATGAATGGCAGCTTCTCCACCGCATCCACGGAGCAGCCCATTGAATACCATCAGCCCGCCAAGAACGCCACGCCAATCGCCACGCAGCATCGCTCCATCTATTTTGATCCCAACTCCGCGCGCATGAGCCTGGATTCTCGCGCCGTTGTGGATGAGATTGGCGGCCAGATGCGCGCTTACGAAAACACAATCGTCGATATTGAAGGCAATACTGATTCAACCGGCCAGCGCGCTTACAACATGCAGCTTTCGCGCCAGCGCGCAGATGCCGTTAAGCAATACCTGATGGAAAAATACGGCTTCCCCGGCGAGCGTTTCCGCATTGCCGGTAACGGCCCTGACAAGCCGCTAGATTCCAATACCACGCCGGACGGCCGGGAAAAGAATCGCCGTACTGACATCAAACTGTACGCAAACAATGGACAGTAGAAACAAAATAGCAAAAAGGG
>DASRCD010000196.1:0-2602 GCA_035653315.1 Candidatus Angelobacter sp. | reverse complement strand
TGGCAGGCACGCGGCCCAGCGCTCATAGGCTTGCGCATAATCTCCATGCGCTTCCAGCGCACGGGCCTGCGCCGCCAATTGTTCCATCTCGTCGCTATGAACAAGCGTACGGCACTCGAAACACTCCAGCGCTCCGGGCTGGAGTTCACGCGCACATCGCGAACATTTTTGGGCTAAATCAGAGGTTAAGTAGGACACAATTCCAGCAATGCTCTCCAGACTGAATCATCATCTCATACCGGCAGCGGCAGCAGCGACCTCATATGGCCCATGAATATTTGCAAGGCGACCGCCTTGGGTCATTCTCCAGGCAATCCGCATGCCGACAAACAAAATCACTAATCCAATCAGGCCTGAAAGCGGATTCGCCAATTCAAGAAATGGCGATGCCAATCCGATCAGGAGCAATTGCAGCACCGCCGCACCAAAGCTCATTTTGGGCGATGTTTCTTGCTGCGAATCATTGCCTTGCGCATTGTGGTCCTGCGCACCCTGAGCCGGCTGGTGTTGTCTGGATTGTGCCGTGGGCGCATGGCTCTTTTGTTGCACATAGTAATGAATCATCACCGGAACTGCGGCAACCGACACGGCAGCATAGGTCAGTAAAACAGCGGCAATTTGATATCGCCTTCCGCCAACCCCTTTCGAACCCAGCATGATTGCTTTGCCAATCAGCCATCCAACGCCAAACGAGGCATAACCGAAATTCAATCCGGTAAGGATCGTAATGCCGGCATACAGCGCCATCCCCACAATGGCAGCTCCTGCGCCGAACAGCAGCCCACGCGCATAGCCGGTATGCGGATCTTTTTGCAAATCATATTGCAAGCGGTTCGCGCAGCTTTCACATGCCATTTTGTTGTTCACGCGATAATAGCGCGTAGTAATGGGCTGAAAGCATCCGGCGCATGTATCGGTAGCTTTCGCTGCCGAATCTTCCGCTGTACGGAATTGTGGAGTTAAGTCGCCAAAGGTAGGGTTGGGCATTCAGAGAAGAACAATAGCATGATATATTCCGTGCTCAAAGCCAAATCTATTCTCACACCTTCGCTAGACTAATAGTTTTACCTGATTTTAACCGGGAATTACTCTAACTCAGCATAGATGGTAAATGCACCGGCAGACATGTCCCAGCTAATCTGCAAGACGTTCGGCTTGCAGCAGACCTGGCAATCTTCCACATAGCTTTGCCGTGATCCAGCCGATGAATCTACGGTGGTCTCATTCCATTCACCGCATCCGGCGCATTGAAAGCCTGCTGTCATGATGATGGAATAGTAGCAAGCCTCATCACAAAAACGGAGCCCTCCTTCCCGCTATTCACAAAAAATGCGGCCAGCATGGAGTACTGGCCGCTTCAGTTCTTCAGTCTTTCATGAGTGAATGGTTCAGGGTCCTTTCTATGCGTGAACTCCTGCGGCTGCGCCGCTGCTTTCTTTCATACGCGAACTTGCGAGCCCTTCTTCTGCAGCTATCGCAAAATAGCGGCGATAAGATTGGAATATGCCCGCCATGATCGGCAATACAGCTACCGGTATTTGCCATCCCACATCATGGGAGAGTGTAAGCGCCACTCCGGCAATCCCGGCGCTGGCCACCACGTATGGAAATGAAAGCTGCAACATTTCCATCCATGTCCGCAGAACATTGACTGACTCCGTCAACGAAATCACAATGGCCATGGACATCGTGTTGACCATGAAGTATCCCGCCGCAGCAATCACCAACCGCAAAGAATCCGATGAAACTGACGCCCCTATCAGGTTTGAGTTATAAACCAGCCGCGCTACTTCCACTGCCAGCGTAATGGCGCAGCAATTGAATGCAACCTGCACCACGTTGAACTTCTTTTTTCCTGTCGGCCAACATTGCGCCAAAGTGCTGAGAAAACCTATTACCAGGCTCTCCGCCGCTCCCATCTCTGCTGCTGCAATCAGGATGAATGGCAGATTGACTGACATCGTCCCGGTTAACCCCGGCAGCTTTACCTTGCACCTTGCCGCCAGGACCGCCACAGCCAGGAACGCGATAAAGCGGACCACGTTCTGCGACTCGGCGTTGAGAATTGCGTTTCCTAAAATCAGGAAACCCGAAACAATCATCAACGCCACGAAAATTCGCGCTGATACTGACTTCGGCATGTCTAGTTTTCCCCGTCCTCTACGTCACTTAAGGCGTTGACTGTGGTTGTGCTCGTCACAATGGAGTTGCCCCAGATAATGCTGTTAGCGGAAACCCCCGTTTGTCCCCAGATAATCGAATCGCCCCAGATAATGGAATCGCTCACCATGGCGGTTCCGCCCCAGACAATTGAATTGCCCCACACAATAGAGCTGCCCCATGTAATGCTGCTGCCCCACGTTATGGACTGGCCATTCACAAAGCCATATTTGCCAATAGAAGTATTCAGATAAGCTGTTGGCGAAGTAGCCCCACCGTTGACCACATCTGTGCTCTTCATCGCCGCGTCTATATCGAGATATCCTGCTCCGATCGTGAAAACGTCATACTGGGAAAGATATCCGGTTCCTTTTGTGTCATATCCCCAGCTATTGATCGGGTATCCCTTCCACGCCGTCTTCATCATGCGAGCTTTAACAAT
>DASRCD010000195.1:0-6183 GCA_035653315.1 Candidatus Angelobacter sp. | reverse complement strand
ATGAGGGATATAGAGCAAGCCCGTACGGGGCGAGAAAGCCGATGGCTGCCAGTCTTTTGCGCCAGGCGCTGTGGGACATATATTACGCACCACTGAGCCGAATCGCGGTTTCTTGTCTTCTACATATTGCAATTGGCCGCTCTTCAGGTCCACTCCCGTGCTGGTATTGATGTAGCCAAATGGCGTAGCGGAAAGCGGCTGCCCGGTTGTGCGATCCAGAATATACATGTATCCATTCCGATCAGGGTGGACAATGACCTTGCGTTGCTGTCCCTGGACAGGCAGATCAAGAAGGATATTCTCGTTTACCGCGTCGTAGTCATAGAGATCGTGGTAGCTGTATTGATAAAACCAGATTGCTTCGCCGGTATCCGCATCACGCGCAAAAATGCCGGCAGTCCATTTGTTGTCGCCGGGCCGTTCGTCAGGATTCCATGGGCCGGGATTTGAGGTCCCATAAAAAATCAGGTTCGTTTCCGGATCATAGGAAATCCATCCCCACACGGTGCCGCCGCCGATCTTCCACATATCCGGCGGCCAGGTTTTTACGCCTAAATCCTGGCCTTTATCTGAATTGTAAAAAGGCTTGAAGCGCGGGCCGATCAGCACGTCTTTGTCCGGGCCTGTGCTGTAGGCGCGCCATGCTATTTTGCCGCTGTGCGCATCTACGGCCGTCAGCCAGCCGCGTACGCCGAACTCGCCGCCGCTGTTGCCCACCAGCACCTTGTCTTTCACCACCAAAGGGGCCATGGTGATGCTCTCGCCTTTGGTGATGTCAGCGAGCTTGGTCTTATATACCTCTTTGCCGGTTTGCGCATTCACCGCGACGGTAAAACCATCCAGCGTGTTGTAATAAATATTTCCGAATGCGTAATCGCCGCCTCGATTCACCCAGTCGCAGCAGGCCACTCCTTTGGCGGAAGGGGAAGGATTGGGATTGTACTGCCATTTCAGCGCGCCGGACTTTGCATCGAGCGCAAACAGCGTATTAGGCCAGGGGGTGATGATATACAAAGTGCCATTCACATACAGCGGCGCAGCTTCATGCCCGCGGTCCATTCCAGTGGAGAAGCTCCATGCAACTTTCAGGTCTTTTACGTTATTTGTGTTGATCTGATCGAGGGTGCTGTAGCGGGTGGATGCGTAATCCTTTGCCGGCCGGACCCACTGGAAATCATCGGCTTCCATTTTGCCCTGGTAGGTTTGTGGACTGTAATTTCCGCTGGGCGCATATTGCGCATTGGAAGTATAGTTTTTTGAGTTTGAGCATCCGCTCAAACCCAGCAGCAAAAACATCAGACCAAAAACTGCAGGCTTAAGTTTACCGCTGAACTTTTCAGCAGAAATCCCGCAGTCACACGGTTGCACCGGAAACATGAATCGCCCTTCTCTTCCTTCGTGTATCCTGCAGATTCGAGTCTTGCTGCCAACCAACCAGGTTAAAGCTGTTCCCAAAAAGGATGCGGCTGCTCTCATGCAAGTTGTCCCTTTAAGAAGCACTGTGTAACTCCTGAAAGAAATGGTCTTGCGCAAATGCATGCATCAGCTTCCTGTCATCTTCCTCATCAGGCATATTGAGAAACCACTTACTGACCAAACAAAGAAAGTCATGAATGGCCTGCTGTAAAACAATTCCCGCGATTTGTATGGGCACGCCGTCTCCGTGCTCAGCCGCGCGATCAGCAATGTTAAAAGCCAATGCCAGGGCGCTTGGAAAAGCTGAAAGCTTGTCTTTCTCGTGGAAATAGTAGGTAATTGGGAATTGCGCCAGATCGTTGCGGATTTTTGTAAGGTCCGTGGCCAGGGCAATAACCAGCTGTTCAGTCTCACGTTCCGGAATGGATTGCAGACTGATTCCTGCTGATTCGCGGGCCCGGTGCAACAAAAAGAGACGATGTGAAGCAGAGCGGCGGTATTCCAGGATCGGGTAAATTGAGAGCACCCATGAAAGGCTCGCCGATAAAAGAACAAAACCCATTACCGCCTCAAGCCCCATGCCAAAGCGCAGCCAGCGCGATGTTGTATTGAAATCTCCCGCAACCGTGATTAAGGAACCAAGCGAGACGTTAATAGCGTCAAAATAAGAATGATGCTGGGAAATGTCGAGTCCCTGGACCATAACAAATTTTGAGAGAAGAAAAGGGCTATAGACCAGCGCCCATCCTGCCACAATCATGGCGGTCCATGTGATTACGGTGGCAACAAATGCCAATGGCCCGGCCAGAGTCAGCCAATTGTGCCGGGCAGGAAAAAGCTTTCGCCACAATCGCCAGAGCCGGAATGAAATGAACTCAGCGATTGCCCCACGCCCAGAGGGATGAAAAAGTGAGTGGAACATATCATGCAAAGCAGCGAACACCAGAGCTAATCCAGCTATAACTTTCAGGACGGTCACAAATGCTTCTCAATTTTTGCCGTTAAAAATTTCATGAAGGCACTATTTCGCGTTCGTTTTAAACTTCTCCGGCAATTGCTTGATGATTTCATCCGGAGGAATTCCACCCTTGCAGGTGGGATGACCAAAGCCGCTGGCGCTGGTCCCGTTCTGAATGTCGAGGATCATATTGTCGTTCTGGTTGGGAGCGACTCCATAAGGAACATGGTCAAGCCCAAGATCGTGCCGTACCTTCCAGGCAATAATGTGATCGGCGCATGAGGTGTCTCCGCTCACGCCAAGCCCGCCAACGATCTTCCCTTTTCCGTCATAGAGCGCCAGGCCGCCCCCAAAAACAATAATGCCGCCAATGGCTTTGCCGACCATGGGGTCATTGGATTGGCCAAACCCTTCCGGCGGTCCCGCAAATGCGGCAAGCGGGTTAGGCGGAGCGCTGGTTGCAAGGCTATAGAGACTTTGGCCGGGCTGCGATGCAGTAAAAAGGTTCGCGGTGGAGAAAGCACAGTTAGGCCCGCTCAGCGCATTGGCGGTATTTGCTTTTTCAGCAGAGATCAAGCGGCTTCCCGGCCATTCAGCCGAGCGGTCAGGCCCGGAAAATACAACCGCGCACACAATTCCATCGCGGTTGACAATGGTGGCCCACTCTGGATTTCCTAGCCCGCTGTTTGCTTCTTTCCCTTGCTTTACAACGGATGTAAGCGCGGTCTTGAGTTTTTGATAATCGGGAAGACCGGCGCATCTGCCGCCCGGTTGACACACTGCGCTTCCCACAAACAGAATTGGAATAACAGTCCGGACAAGAGTTTTCAAAATTCCATCAAGCGAAATTTTCATCAGCCCTGCTTTCAAATGTTCTCTGAAAACTTAACCAATTGAAATAATTCTGGAACAAAACCAAAGGCGGCCCTGCAAAATCTCCCCAGGCCGCCCCCTTAAATTTATGCCGCGCGTTTGCGAGTTTTTTTCTTCCCCGATGCTGCTGTGGCTTGTTCTTCCTGCTCCTCAGTCATCATCTGTTCCGGTTTCAGTTTTTTCTGGAAAGCCTCCATCTTTTTCAGCGTTGCCTGTTCTTCCTTCAGGGTCTGGCTTAAAAGTTGAGCAACTTTGGTATGCTTCATCTCACGCGCCATCTGCACCAGAAATTTGTATTCGCAAATTTCATAACTTTCCGCTTTGATCGCAGCGCCCACGTCAAAGATATCCAGTATGTCAGGCTCCGGATCTTCTTCAGCAAAGGTCTTCTTTTCTTCAATCAGCCCTTTCAGGCCTTTGCATTCTGACTCTTCCGGTGTTTCACCCAGAAGCTCAAAGCATTGATTCAGGCGTTCAAGCTGGATTTCGGTTTCCTTGCGGTGTGTTTCAAATGCCTTCTTTAATTGTGGGTTCGTGGAGTCGTCCGCCAGTTCCTGCAGCGCCTCGACGAGCTGCCGTTCGCCATCCATGATGTCGGTTAACCCATGAATAAACAGCTCATGACCAGTTTCCATATAGCCTCTCCTTTACGCTCTAATTTGCTCTATGATGATTTTCATTGGCGGTAAGTGGTCTCTGGACAGCACTGAACATGCGCCGTGACACGCCAATAAGCAGAGCTCTTCCTTTGCATCGCCATATCATGGCGCGATAGAGTGCATTGCCAGCCAAATTGGGCGAAGAAGGACACCTTTATTTAAAAATGTTTAAAGCGTGCCAACACAGGTTAGAAATAACCAGAGAGGAAAGATGTTGGCGAGCAGAGTGCGCCAAGGTGCGCCATTCCGCATGAGTGAGCCAAGTTTATAAACAGCAGAGCAGGAACTTGGGCAGCAAGCCGCATTGGAGCCGTGATGCAACTGGACCAAAGTTCCTGCGCTATTCAATAAATCATGCAACTGACCTATCGCGGTTTTCTGGAACTGCTACTTCATTAAACTTTGCGGCAAGTTCCTGCAGGGCATTCCCAATGTTCGCTCCTAAAATCGGCTTGCCATGCCCCGGAGCAATCAAAAGCGGATCCATGCGGGCGAGGAATTGCACTGATTCGCGTGCCAGGTCCCAGTCCCAGGTAAAGTAAGAGGGCGGTCCATGCAACTCAGGCGGCTGGGCTAGCGCTGCATCAAAAAATGATTCTGGTTTGGTAGTGCAGAAGGCATCACCCGGCAACATGGCGCGTCCCGTCTGGCGGAACAATGAAACGTGTCCTGGTGTATGGCCGGGAGTATGCAAAATCAGCCAGCCCGGCATTTCACTCAATGTGGATTCGCGGCCTTCTGGAAGGCGGCGAAGATGTCTGCTTAAGTCCAATGGTCCGCGTGGATAAAGCGGAGACAATAAAGACATCATTCCTCCACCCGCGCCCACATTGGGCGCAGGATATTCCTGGAGTCCTGTGAGGTAAGGGAACTCCAGCGGGTGCGCATAAACAGGAACGTGCCAGTGGTCGGCCAGGTCATCCGCGGCGCTGGCATGATCAAAGTGCCCATGCGTAAGCACAATGGCATTGGGAGCTCCTTGAAAGTTTTTTTCCGCCCAACTGCGAATGTAATTTGCTGTGAATGGCAAGCCTGCATCAATCAAAGTCCAGGAGCCGTCCGGATGCGTTACCCCGAAGACGTTGACAAAAGCAATACGCAATCCATAGATTCCATCTTCAATTGAATCCATGGGAAGAACCTGTTCGCTGGGAATTTCAACACGGTCCATGAATGGCCTCCAGAAATGCCGGAAATGTCTGCTGCAAGGGGAACAATCTTCAAATAGATGCAGGCATTTCTGTGCGTGTTTGCAGCCAGTAGCAGAGTAAGTTAGAGAAGTCATCGTTACGGCACCTCATCTGCTGAATTTGCAGGCATAAGGGCAGAGTGCGCAGCAGCAACCCAGGTGATACGCAACCAGTCATACAAGGTAAAACACTCGCGTACGCCAACAAGCGCCACCTTTATCCAAGGCCAACTAGGTGAGTTTTTCCTGCGTCTATTGACGCAATACACAAGTTGTTTGCCAAAATATCCCGCTGTATTGAATATCAAATCACTTGCCATTGATGAGTAAGCGAATTCGGAGGCAGCATGAAACCCAAAGAACTGAAAATGCCCAGCCGGCGTGACTTTGTTGTCACAGCCGCAATGGCTGCTCCGGTACTCGCAGGGGCGGGCAACAAATTATTTGCGGAGAACAGCAACATGCAGAATGCAGGTTCCACGTCAGACCAGCCGCCTTTAAAAGATCCACGGGAAGGATATCCCAAACCGCCATTTCAGCGGCAGCATCAGGATCCTCCGGGTTTGGCCTCTAAAATGAATCCCAAGCCGGACCATGGTGAGAATAGTTACAAAGGCACGGGACGTCTAACAGGAAGGAAGGCGCTTATTACCGGCGGTGACTCAGGCATTGGCCGGGCTGCTGCCATTGCTTTTGCCCGCGAAGGTGCGGATGTGGCAATTAATTACCTGCCGGCGGAAGAACCAGACGCGCAGGAAGTTGTGGGGTTGATTCGTAGCGCCGGACGCAAAGCTGTGGCGCTGCCGGGAGACATTCGGGATGAGAAATTCTGCCAGAAATTAGTAGCGGACGCGGTGGCCGGGTTGGGCGGCTTGGATATCCTGGTGAATAACGCAGGCAAGCAGGTTTCGCAGGAATCGATTCTTGATGTCTCAACCGAGCAGTTTGACGCTACGTTCAAAACCAATGTTTTCGCCATGTTTTGGATCACCAAGGCTGCGGTGCCGCATCTTCCGCCGGGAGCTGCAATCGTAAATACGGCATCCGTGCAGGCTTATTCACCCTCGCCCAACCTGCTGGATTATGCA
>DASRCD010000194.1:0-4998 GCA_035653315.1 Candidatus Angelobacter sp. | reverse complement strand
TCCAGGATTTTTACTGCCAGTGTGTCGCCGGGTTCTGCTCCGTCAATGAAAAAAGGGCCGGTAAGAGGATTATCGCCGGGAGCCATGCTCAGGGTGTCGCCGGGCTTCTTAATGGCATTGCCAAAGCAATCAACTGTATTCGTTTCAAGAATGTTGCCGGATTTGAGATGAGCAACAGGATTGTATGACGCTGCGTAAGTATATTTAAGTTCACTCGGCTTCAGTTCATAGCGGACGACTTTGCCTTCTTCCGAATTTTGCGCGCACGCAGCGGCAGACAGCAGTAATAAAGTCAGAATGGTTTTCATCGGCAGGCTCCCTCGCGCAGGATTATAGAGAACCAGCTAGCTGGTTGGCTATTCGCAAAAGCGAAAAGAGGGCCGCAAGCTCACGATGTAAATCTTAGAGCTGAAGCCAATACCATCCGCCAGCAATCACCGCCAGCGCCAGTAGAATTTGAATCCAGCGTGCATACATGCGGTGTTGATTGTATCCATCAGTAATTTTGGACATTTCAACATAAGGCGCCATGCCACGGCGGAACCAGCCCTCAACCACAACTTCTTGTCCTGTGTAGCCCTCAGCTTCAGAAACACCAAATAAAAAACGCGCAAAGGGAATGGATTGCCGGTAAAGGAGAAACATAATCCCTGTATCATCGCGCAAAACCAGGTCTGGGCTCCAGAATGCTCCAGGATTGCCCCGCCCGAGTATTTTGCCCTTTAACCGGACGGCGCGCGGCCGCATTTGGGAAACTTCCGTATCTTCCAGCAGCATTCCAATAGTGCTATCTGTGAATTTGCCGCGGTATCGATAGGCAACGCGTAAGAGCCAGGTAATACCTCCCACAATCATCAACAGTGGCAAAAGATGCCTGGGTTTGGTGATGCCAAAATACTTGAATGCGGCAGGAAACCACACGATAGATAAAAACGTCCCAATACAAATAAGCGGGGTTGCCCAAATTACAAGCTCCAGAGGAAACAGCCCCCAACGGATCTTTTGCTCCGCAGGTAATTCGTAAGTTGAGGTTTGCTGCATGGAGTAGTTTTGCTTATTGAGTTCACGCACTCGCAACGCGGTAAGCGGATGTGTTGAGTTTAATTCGTAAAAACGCGCCCATGGATTTACAAGATCCCACCGCATCACAGCAGCAGCTTCCGCAGGATTTGCCCCTAATGCCAGAGACATACCGGAATTGAGGTGTGAGATTCCCATGACCGCGATTGTTCCTCCTAACCGGTGCTCCCGGCCCCAGTAGGATTTCTGTTCCGTGTCTTTTAGTTCTATTGCTTTGCGATATTCACCGTCCGCCCGCACCATACCATAAGCAATCTTAATCAATGCTGATGAAATCTCATTCGGTGCATGGGTGACCTCTGCGGCATAATGGTCAGCAAAATATTCCCGCGTCCGGTTCAACATGAGCACAATAAACTGGCTGATCAGATAGGAAACGTATGCTGTGTAAGCAAGAGCACGGAAGTTGCTGATTTTTTCTGTTATTACATAAAGTTGATAGAGCAGCATGGGCGCAAGGCCGGCAAGCGTCATTACAGCAAAATCCCAGTGCTCAATATGGCCAATTTCATGAGCTAATACAGCATTTGCTTCTTCTACAGTCAATATCTCAAGAAGGCCTGAGGTCACCACTACTCTGGCATCACTGCGAATCCGGCCAAATGAAAAAGCGTTTGGAGTACCGCTTTGAATGATGCCAATGCGCGGTATTTTCAATCCGCGTTCCTGGCATAGCTTTTCTATAAATTCACGGTTGCGCGCAGGCAACAATACGCCTTCATCATCCCAGCAAATATCCAAAATCCATTCAATAATTTTGGGGGCAATTAAGTACTGAAGGCCTACCCACACAATAGGAAAAGCAATTTCAAGCCAGATTGGAGCCCCAGAGTGAACCAAATAGGCATCGCCAACGGCAAAAACTACACCATATAAAAGAAAGAGGAGAAGCAAAGACCGGATAATGAACTTCATGATGGCTCCCTGGCCAAAGTAACGGCTTTGTCTTAATTGAAGGGGTGAGTTTCTGTAATCAGAGTAGCTGAAAGAAGTATTCCATTGCCAGTAATAAATTGCAAAGAATGTTAAAACAAAACTTATAGCTTTACCCTGCGCAGCCGCAGCGCATTGGCAATAACTGAGACCGAACTAAAGCTCATGGCAGCCGCGGCAAAGATTGGCTGCAACAACAATCCGGTAAACGGATACAAAATTCCCGCAGCGATGGGAACTCCCAATAAGTTATAGATGAATGCAAAAAACAGGTTCTGCCGGATATTACGCATCGTCGCGCGGCCAAGGTTTAGCGCGCGCATCAGGGCGTTTAAATCACCTTTAACCAGCGTAACATTGCCGCTTTCCATTGCCACGTCCGTGCCAGTTCCCATGGCGATTCCTACATCCGCTTTTGCTAAAGCCGGCGCGTCATTTACCCCATCACCAGCCATGGCCACAATATGGCCCTCATTCTGAAATTTCTGGAGGATTTGTAATTTCTGTTCCGGCAGAATTTCAGCTTCATACTCATCGATCCCCAACTCTTTTGCGATTGCGGCAGCAGTGGCGCGGCTGTCTCCGGTGAGCATGACCACTCGCAACTTATTTTGGCGAAGCGTCTGTAAAGCATCACGGGCTGAAGGCTTAATAGGATCGGATACGCCCAGCAACCCAGCGGCATTTCCATTAATGCCGGCAAGAACAACCGTCTGTCCTTCTTGGCGATGTGTCTCAGCCAAGCGCGTCAACGAACTCGCGTCAACTCCCCTGCTGGTGAGAAAATCGGCCGTTCCCACATCAACCCGGCGTCCCAATACTTCCCCAGTAATTCCCTGTCCGGTAAAAGATTGAAAATTTTCCGCGGTAGGAATTTGTAACCGGCGCTCCTCTGCGCCACGAACAATCGCTGTAGCAATAGGGTGTTCACTCATTTTTTCCACCGCAGCAACTAGAAGCAGCAAATCCAGCTTGGAAATACCTCCTGTAGAAAGAATGGAAACCAGTTGCGGCTTTCCTTCTGTCAATGTGCCGGTCTTATCAAAGATCAGTGTGTCCACTTTCTCCATCGCTTCCAGCGCTTCAGCATTCCTTACCAGCACGCCGGCGCGAGCGCCGCGTCCAGTGCCCACCATGATTGCCATTGGCGTAGCCAGGCCCAGAGCACAGGGGCAAGCAATAATAAGAACAGCAACCGCGTTAACCAGAGCATGAGCAAATCGCGGCTCAGGCCCCCAAATCGCCCAAATCACAAAGGTAAGCACCGCCACCAGCAAAACCGCCGGCACAAAATAGCCGGAGACTTTGTCTGCCAATGACTGAATGGGAGCGCGGCTACGCTGGGCTTCTGCCACCATCCGCACAATTTGAGCCAGCAGGGTTTCTGATCCCAGTTTTTCCGCACGCATACTGAAAGAACCTGTCTGATTGACTGTTCCGCCAATCACCCTTGCTCCCATCACTTTTTCAACCGGCATGGATTCCCCGGTAATCATTGACTCATCTACCGCGCTTTTTCCTTCTTCCACGGTTCCGTCAACCGGAACCCGGTCACCTGGACGAACACGTAACCTGTCTCCGCGATGAACCTGCTCAAGAAGGATCTCTTCGTCAGAACCATCCACGCGAATGCGGCGGGCTGTTTTAGGATTGAGGTCAAGTAGCGCCTTAATGGCGGAGCTGGTCTGTCGGCGGGCGCGCAACTCCAGCACCTGCCCTAGCAGTACAAGAGTTACGATAATGGCTGCGGACTCGAAGTACACTTCAGGCTGTCCACTATGGCCAAGAAATGATGCTGGAAAAATGCCGGGCGCAAGCGTGGCTGCCACGCTATACAAATACGCTGTACCTGTGCCCATGGCGATCAGCGTGAACATATTCAAATGCCGGTTGACCAGCGATGCCCAGCCACGCTGAAAGAAAGGCCAGCCTCCCCAAAGAACAACCGGAGTTGCCAGCGCAAATTGAATCCACTCCAGGGCGCCGCTTGGCAAATTATGGAAAAGACCTTCAGCCGCCATCGCGCCCATAGAGAGCGCTAGAAGAGGAATGCTGAGGGCCACACCAACCCAGAACCTACGCTGCATGCTGCGCAATTCCGTGTCATCTTCCTCGTGAACTCCCGCAGCAACACGCGGTTCCAGGGCCATTCCACAAATAGGGCAGCTACCCGGCGCATCGCGCACAATCTCGGGATGCATGGGACAGGTGTATTCCACTGTTTCCGGCTCAAGCGCCATGCCGCATTTAGGGCATGCTCCCGGCTTTGCTTCCCGAACTTCCGGGTCCATTGGGCATACGTATGTGACTCGCCCTTTACCGGCAGGCTTTGCGGTTTCCGCTTTACGAGTGGCCGGGATGGAGCCGCTCGTCGTGATTCCACCAATCTGCACCATCTGGCTCGCCGGTGGACGAGGGGCTAAATACTTTTGCGGATCAGCATTGAACCGCTCCAGGCATTTGGGGCAGCAAAAATAAAACTTCTTTCCCTGATACTCCGTCGAATTCCTGGCGGTGGCAGGATCCACATTCATATTGCAGACAGGATCCTTGACCATGATTTTTTCCTGGTTCATATTCCTCTTGATCAGTCAGCGCGCATGTTTATAAAACAATTCCGTCAACTCGTCATACGTGCGTTGCGCCTGTTTCGCGTCGCCTGAGCGGAGCGCTTCAGTAGCGCAATGCTGCAAATGATTCTTCATCAGGACCCGCTCCACTGAACGCAGCGATTCATGCACGGCAGACATCTGTGTAAGCACATCAGGACAATAGCGTTCTTCTTCCACCATTTTCTGCAAGCCGCGGACCTGTCCTTCAATGCGGCGCAGCCGAAGCAGCAAATCCTGCTGCGTATTGTTGTCGCGCGGCATAGCTTTACGGTCTTTATGTTGAAGATTTCTGGGCATAGAAAATATTCTTCGTAATTTCAATATACATTATACCCCTATGGGGTATTATATTAAAAGCCCGCAAAACAAATCG
>DASRCD010000193.1:0-7001 GCA_035653315.1 Candidatus Angelobacter sp. | reverse complement strand
TAGATTGACACATTTTTGCAGCCTTCCCATCCGCCGCACATCCAATTAAAATAGGAACAGTTATGAGCGACCACATAGTTACACCGGATGTCGAACGTGAAATGCAGACCAAACGGTATGAGAATACCGCAGGCTACCCTGACGATCCCAAGCACATGCGGGATATCCTATTCGGCAATGAGCAGCCGCAGGGCGTAATTCTCACTTCGCTGGATAATGTTGTTAACTGGATGCGCAAGAACTCCATCTGGCCCATGACGTTTGGCCTGGCCTGCTGCGCCATTGAGATGATGGCGATGGGCGCTTCTCGTTTTGACGTCGCACGCTTCGGAGCTGAAGTATTTCGGCCTTCGCCGCGCCAGTCTGACCTGATGATTATCGCCGGCCGCGTTTCGCAGAAGATGGCGCCGGTCATCCGCCAGCTCTGGGAGCAAATGCCTGAACCCAAATGGGTGATCTCCATGGGTGCTTGCGCCACATCCGGCGGAGTGTTCAATAATTACGCGCTGGTGCAGGGCGTAAACCAAGTCATCCCTGTGGACATATACGTACCCGGCTGCCCGCCGCGCCCTGAGCAGTTGATCTATGCCATTACGCTGTTGCAGGAAAAAATTCAGAAAGAACGTGGATCATTTAAGCGGGCGTTAAACCTGGCATAAAATCATCTTCCGGCTTATAAAGTTCAGCCACGAATACACGCGAGATACACGAATCAAACTTCAAAATTCGTGCTGGTTTCGCGTTCATTCGCGGCTGAATTTTTATTTATAAATCCTGCGGAAATAATAAAAGCCTGGATTGCATCTACCGCTAAGCGGCATCAGCAATCCAGGCTTTGGTTTTTCTAGCGCAGTTTTACAACTGAGCTCTGCGTAGTACCGTCATCTAGTGGCAGCAGAAAAACATAGCAGCCTGTGGCCAGGCCTTTGGTCCGCCAGTTGAACTGGAAGGTGTCATGGTTTTCCTGCACGCCATTGTTGGAAAGGGCATCAATGGCCATTCCCTGCTGGCCGTTGGATACGCAGGAAGCATCGGGCGCAACCTGCAGCGGCAGCACCGCGGATGGAGCCACAATGAAGTCGCCCTGCGCGTCTTGCAGACGCCATTTCACGTTGATGGTTGATCCGGCGCTGAAGGTCTTTCCATCCGGACCGTCTGGTGAAAGATCGGTCAGGAAGCCGGAGAAGATATAGTGCACATCAAAGTTCACGCTCACTGCAGGCGCAACGTTGCCGGCGTTGTCTCTGGCTCCGCTGCATGTCGCGGTAAAGTGGCCAACGTGGTTTGCCGTTCCGCCCGTGATGGCAAGCGTGGCCTGAGTTGCAACACCGCTGGCCGCGTCCGAGGTGGAGCAGCTTGCCGCAGGCACCGCGCCAAGATTGAACACTGCGCCATTCGCTATGCCGTTCAGAGCCACGGTTGGAGCTGTGGTATCAACCACAGTCACAGTAAAAGTCCCCGTTGCGGTCTTGTTGCGGCTGTTCGTCGCTGAGCAGGTTACAGTCGTAGCGCCGAACTGAAAGAGCGAACCTGATGCCGGTGCGCAGGTCACAACCACGTTCGTATCTTTTGCGTCCGTGGCTGTGGCATTGAAGTTCACGATTGCGCCAGCGGGGCTGGTGGCTTCCGCTGTGATGTTCGCGGGCAGTTGCAGCGTTGGCGGCGTGGGCTCCGGCAGCAAGAAATAAGCCACCGGCATATCGTGGTCAGAAATACGCTCCGGACGGTTCGGGTCGCTGCGGAAAACCTCAGGGAAATCCGCATCATTTCTGGCAATGGCATAGCGGCTGAATTTTGACAGCATGCTCTGGTTCACCACAATGTGGTCCAGATCCTGATGGCTGCCGTTAAAGTCATACGAATATTGCTGATCGTGCGGCAGTGTGCTGATCAGGTCAGTAAAGTTAGGATCAACCAAGTCCGGACTGGCCAGAACAACCTGATCAGCCGGCGCCGGATTGCCAATGATTGCTCCCAGAACGTCAACGTAGCCGTCACTGAATTCAAAAGCATTGCAGTCGCAAACAGAGATCACGTTCTCGCCCGCGGCTTGGTGCGATTGCAGCAGGTTCGCCAGGAACTCAGCCTGTGCTTCGCGCTTGGCGCGAACGCGCGGGCCATCGACCGGATCGTCTTCAGACAGCAGTGAACGCAGGTGGTTCACCACCATGGTGAATGGCAGTGAAGTGTCTGAGCCGGGCTGTGAAGCCGTGGCGGTCATCACCAGTGGCGGGCGATCATTCAAGATAGCCGTGGTGCCGTCAGGCTGAACAAAAGTTGTGTCTTTGCCCACCTGCACCACTGAAGTTACGTTGATGGTTGATTTCACCAGCAGTGCCGTATTGATTCCGCTGATGTCGTTTCCGGGGAAGAGGAAGGTCTGGTAGCCCGGGGCGGGCTGGCCTGCGGCGGTGGCGTCAGCGTCAATCTTGCTGGCCAAAGCCTGCAGCGTGGTCAGGTTTTCCATCTCTTCAATGCCGATGATATCTGGCGTATTCATCACATTGCGAATCGCCAGCGAGGCCTTGTTCAAACGATTGGCAAAGGCAGTTGGCGTAAGCGCAACGTCCTGGGTGCTTGGATCATTCACCGTGTCATAGAAATGTTCCATGTTGAAGTTTGCAATGGTCAACTCATTCGGGGCCTGCACCGGAACCGGCGTGGCGCTTACGTTGCCAGTCGCGGTAGCGCCGGAGTTCGGATCGGTAAGAATGGTGTAAAAGCGCGAGTTGAAATCAAGCGGACCAGTCAGGTTCGTGACAGTTGCGCCGGTGGTCACATCCAGCACCGCGGAGCCACTTTGCACTGCGGTGTTGATGCGCAGGATTTCAGGATTGGTGTCCCAGCGCGTGACTGTTGCGGGTGCTCCAGCCGGCAGCGGATCGGGCAGTTGCACACCGGGCTCGCGGAAGGGCTGCGGAATGCCGTCAATCACGCCAAAAAAAACGCCATTGGAAGTTGAAGTGGCAGCGGCTTCATTCAGGTTGCCATCGGTTGGGCCGCTCACTTTCAACACGTCCACATGAACGCGCATGCCTTCATATTTTTCCAACTGATCAATCGGACCGGCAGGATTTGTATCCGCCGCAGTCAGCGTGACCGGCGTGGGCAGAGGATTGCCGGTGCTGATCAGCGTAGTCTGTGGCCCGTCAATTTCTGTGGATGATGGGCTGTTGGGGTCGCTGTTGGGAATGAACTCAGCCACTGTTCCTGTTACCTGGACAAAGTTGCCGACCACGGCTGGCGCCGCAGGACGGCTTGAGGTGAAGACGAAGATGCCTTCTGAAGTGTTCGGATCAGCATCCACCGCGTTGTCAGGGTTTTGAATAAAGAATCCATTTGAGACAACAGCGGTCACAATACCCGTGGTGGAAACCAGGCGACCTGCTACCGGTGAAATATCTCCCGGGCCTTGAATGTCATGGATTGAAAGGTTCAGTGGAGCGGTGGTAACCGTAAGCGTAATGGTTCCGGAGCCGGTGCGGCCTTGCGCATCAGTGATCGTGACCGGCAGAGTCTTGCTTCCCGGTGTGGTGGCAGCGGCAACAGTGGCAGCAAAGGAGAAATTATTGTCGCCTGCGGTCACGTCGCCGTTGGTGCCGTCATCAAAGAACTGCTGCGTGGCTGAGCCGCCAATGGCGTTCAAGTCAGCAATTACTGTGATTCCAGTGCTCGTCGGGTTTGCGCCGGGATTCACCAACACGGTTAGCAGCGTTGAATTGCCCGCAGCCACGGATGAAGGATTAGCAGCGCCCGCGCCGCTTGGGTTCGTAGTACCAACCGGAGTATTGCGCGGATTCGGCGCGCCTGTGGCGAAGTCAGCACTGTTGTTGTCAGTGTCCTGCAAGCCGTTGTTTTTGCGGAGGTCAGCTGTCGTATTCGTGAGCGTTGGGGCAGCGGCTGTGCCTTCAAAGCAGGAAGCACCGCTTGCGCCGGTGCCATATCCAACGAAATCAATTACTGTGGGGCCAGTGGGGCACCCGCCGCTGAGGGCGGTGGCAACGCTTACCAAAGCTACTTTACCCGCAGTCGCGCTCATGGCGATGTTGCCGGTGGCATTCGGCGTAGGCAGCG
Organism: Candidatus Angelobacter sp.; assembly: GCA_035653315.1. Classification (GTDB taxonomy): domain Bacteria; phylum Acidobacteriota; class Terriglobia; order Terriglobales; family Acidobacteriaceae; genus Angelobacter. The sequence goes on along the minus strand of DASRCD010000193.1, from coordinate 2,927 downwards.
GCGTTGTTCCGCCTGCACCCTGAGATTCCTGGACCAGGAAATATTGTCCCGGGGCCAGCGTTCCATTCAGCGCCGTTACCTGCCATGTGGTTCCGGCAGCAGAGGCATATTGGACGGACCATCCGGTGAGGCTGACCGGAGCGGTTCCGGCGTTAAAAAGCTCAATAAAGTCATTTTTAAAGGTGGAACCGGCATTGCCGCCACCACCATACACCTGGCTGATCACCACGCCGCTTGCGCTTGCATGCGCGGCAGGGGGCTGGAGAAGCAGTCCAAAGCTGAAAAGACATAGGAGTAGGCACAACGCTGGGCGAAGGGAGAGAGCTTTAATTTTCATAGGCAGAGAAGAGTATCTACATGCAACCAGCAGAGTACAAACCAAAATCCTGTTAAAAAGCAGGATTCACTGTGGATATCAGAGAAGATAATTCCCAAATTGGAACAAGCACTGGATTTGTGAAGTGAATGTCACCCAAATTTTCAAGTTTATTGATCCCATGCCTCTGTCTGCCATTGGATAGTAGGCTCACTTTGCTTTGATCTTTTTCTTTATTCGCCAGTAATCTCCTGCAAGAGCGGCTGGAGCACAGATGAGCGCTCCGGTTTGCGACCATAATGCTCCCAAGCCTGGGCGGCCGATCATTGAGACCACCGCGCCTGCGGCAATAATCACCGTCAATAATATGCCGCAGATCAGGTCTGCGCGGCAAATATGCCGCAGATCAGGTCTGCGCGGCCTCCCACCATGCCTCCGACAAAACCGCCGGCAAATGCCAGCGCTATACCTATCGCGGTGCTCAAAAGAATAAAACTGAGTGGCGCAGGAGCATGCGGATCTACTTTCGCCAGAAAAAACATGAGCACGGAGCCGGCCGCAAAGATGAGATCGCCGAGAATCACTCCGGAAATCGTTTTGAAAGTGCCGGATGCCATAAGTGAAGCAGAATTATAGAACTGCCGTTCAGATGATTATTTTTCAGCAATTTTCATTTCATCTTAAGTCTTTCAGTTGAGCCTGATTTGCCAAGCTGCCATAAAAGCCGCGCAGCGAACTTCTGCAAAGCACTCGGAATCATATATAAATAAGGAAAGCCTCGCTTCTGCATGCGAGGCCCTAATTTTTATCGGGAGGTACGATGGCCCTCGACGACGGTCAGAGAAATCCTGAGACTCCGAACGACAACAATCCTCATCCAGCTGCGCAAGATCAGCAGCAACAATCTTCATCGGCATGGCATTCCATTACCCGGCGCAATTTTGTCGTTGGAGCCAGTTTGGCTACGGCTGGCTGGGCTGCGTGCGGTAAGTTCGCCAGCACTGACGTGGTTGAAGCAGCGGCGCCGGCTGATGCTGCCGCAGAACTTGTAACCGTGGATCTGACGATCAATGGCACAAGGCGCAAACTTTCTCTGGATCCGCGCGTAACCTTGCTTGACCTGTTGCGTGAAAATCTTGGCCTCACCGGTACCAAAAAAGGCTGCGACCATGGACAATGCGGCGCTTGCACCGTGCTTTCTAACGGACGGCGCATCAATAGCTGCCTCTCATTGGCGGTTGTCCACCAAGGCGAGCAGATCACCACAATTGAAGGGCTGGCACAGGGCGACCAGCTACATCCGGTGCAGGAAGCATTTATTGAGAATGACGGGTTCCAGTGCGGCTATTGCACGCCGGGGCAGATTTGCTCTGCCGTTGCGCTCTTGCAGGAGGCTGATCGCGGGGATGCCAGCCAGGTCACTGCCGATTTAAAGCATTCCGGCAAGATCGAGCTTACAGCGGATGAAATCCGTGAGCGCATGAGCGGGAACATCTGCCGTTGCGGCGCATATCCGGGAATTGTTCATGCTGTTCAATCGGCATCGCAACATCGCAGCTAACCTGTCTGGAGAATATATAGATGAATCCATTTAAATATGACCGGCCGGTCAGCGCTATGGCGGCTATTCAAGCAGCAAGCGCGGATGAACACGTCAAATACCTTGCCGGTGGCACGAATCTTGTTGATTTAATGAAGAACGGAGTGGAGCAGCCCCAAAAGTTGGTGGATATTAATCAGCTTGATCTCGCGACTATTGGATGGCTGCCGAATGGAGGCATACGTCTCGGTGCGCTTGCACGCAACAGTGATACCGCAAATCATCCACTCGTTCGGGAACATTATCCATTACTCTCGCGCGCTATTCTTTCCGGGGCATCACCGCAGCTTAGAAACCTTGCCACCAATGGCGGCAACCTGCTTCAGCGCACGCGTTGCGCTTATTTCATGGATACGCGTTTTCCTCAGTGCAATAAGCGCGAACCTGGCAGCGGCTGCGGAGCGTTGCAGGGAATCAATCGCAATCACGCCATTCTTGGCACAAGCGAACAGTGCATTGCCACGCATCCATCTGATATGTGTGTGGCCCTGGCTGCGCTGGAAGCGGTGGTCCGCGTGCGTGGAGCAAAAGGAGAGCGCCAGATTCCTTTTGCCGAATTTCACAGATTGCCCGGCAATACGCCCCAAGTGGATACCAATCTTCAGCCAGGCGAATTAGTTCTCTCCATTGATCTTCCGCCTTCGCCGTATGCGGAGCACTCGTATTATCTGAAAGTGCGCGATCGTGCCAGCTATGAATTTGCTCTGGTTTCAGTGGCAGCAGCGCTGGAGATAAAAGATGGCACGATTAACAGCGCGCGGCTTGCGCTGGGTGGAGTAGCGCATAAGCCATGGCGTGTGGCTGGCGCTGAACAAATGCTGGCCGGCCAGAAGCCTTCTGAAGAGGCATTTACCCGGACCGCGAAAGCGTTGCTTGCTGGAGCAAAAACATACCAGCACAATCAATTCAAAATACCCATGGCGGAACACGCCATTGTTGAGGCGCTCAGCCTCGCGGCAGGTGCAGCATGAGCTTAATTGGAGCACCACTCCCACGCGTTGATGGCCGGCT
>DASRCD010000192.1:0-2255 GCA_035653315.1 Candidatus Angelobacter sp. | reverse complement strand
GGCCACAGCCGACGTGTTGTGCGGCCTCAATCTCTGCCTTACCAAGTTCCACATTCGGTTCCACGTGGTGTCCCATGAATTGCCGGAAAGGAATTGATTGACTGAGGCGGCCCAGCCCGGTGCTGGTTCTTGCAGTGACTCTGCGATTGCCGCAACAAAATCATCGGGAGTGTCGGCAATACGCACCAGGCCCGCATCCGCATAGGGATGCACCACGTCATGGATGGATGTTGATACCACAGGTTTTCCCGCAGCAAGATACTCCGGAGTTTTTGTGGGACTGATAAAGCGGGTGGATTCATTCCTGGCGAAAAGGATCAGCGCCACGTCCCACCCTGCAAGATATTGTGGAAGCTCCTTATAAGATTTTGCTCCCAGATAATGAATGTTCTCTGCCTGCGGCAGCTCTGCCGGATCAATCTTCACCACCGGACCAATCATCACAAAGTGCCAGTCCGGACGCGCGGCCGCTATGCCGCGAAGTAGCTCCATATCCAGGCGTTCATCCAGAACGCCAAAAAATCCCATGCGCGGTTGTGGAATGGAAGCCTGGTCTTCCGGCTCCTGCGTAATCTCCTTTGCTTTTGCAAAATGCGCCTTGTCAATGCTGCTTGGGAACGCATGAACGCTGTGGTGCTGAGAGCGCTTGGCCTCATAAAGGGTTTGTCCGCCTGTAAATACCAGGTCTGCGCGGCGAAACAGCGCGCTTTCCATTGCCCGCAAAAGTGGAGAAGCCCCTTTAAACGCGGAAAGCTCATCCATGCAGTCGTAAACGGTAGCAGCCGGCCTGAGATGGTCGCTGAACCTCAGCGACATGGGCGTGTAATACCAGCTCACGTGCTGCTGAATGTTTTGCTCAATCATCAGGCAATCCAGCATCTCACGCTGGGCGGCATCCACCTGCTCAGGAGTCCAGTCTCCTGAAACATGCGGCGTTGCGATAGTTAAATTGTCCTGCCGCTTGCTTAAAACCAAGCCTTCTTTTCCGGGTGAAGCAAGCATTGGCTCCTCCCAGAAAAGTACCGGCATATCTTTGGCACAACGGCTCATTAAATGCTGAGGTCGCTGAAAAACAAAGTCCCAGCGTAAGTGGGAAAAGCAGATTAAATGAAGGTTTTGTTCTTTTTGATTAAAATCAGGGCCCGTAGCCTGGCTTGCACGCTGACGAAGTGGGTTCTGTTGGCTATTTTTCATCTGTTGCTCTGATCATTATCGCTTCCAGGTACTTATTCAAATACATTCTTATGTCTGATGATGTTGTACAGTGACCTGGATGGTTGACTAAGGGAATCTGGCCGAATTTGGCGTTCTTGCGGAACTCACACCTGCCTATCTCCAGATATTTGTAGTTTTTAGAGCGCATATAGCTTCAATTCACTGCACATCAGTAATCTGGCTGATGCATGTCAGCTCAGCCATATTGATGCTTCCGTTGTTATGGTAGAGATTGGGCCAGGAACTATCTTCCTGGCCCAATCAAGGTTAGCTAAGGTTAGTTGTAATTATTGAAAGTTGTTCACTGTGGAGATTTGTCCAGCTGTGAGCTGATTTTGGTCCATGATCGCGCGAATGACTTTTGCAATTGATATTGCGTTACCCCGTTTTGAGAAATGAACAAACAAGAGCCGCGGAGACTCTGATGTAGCATGGTTATGGACTGCGGAGATTTCAAAGCCTTGCGAAATCAGGCTGGCCTCCGTCAGTTCAACTTCGGTTGAAAGAACAGCCAGTTCACCATCGACCAGCGCTATGCCGTTTCCATCGGACTGGAACTGAATTTCAGAGTACGCCAGCAACTGGTTTGGTATAACGGTGTTGCCAACGCCTGTAGAACTTCCGGTGCCCGTGCCTGTACCGCTGCCAGAACCAGTTCCTGTGCCTGATCCCGAACCCGTACCTGAGCCTGATCCGCCGCTAATGGAGCCGTTACTGGTAGTGAAATTCTGCAGGCCTGTGGTTTCGCAACTTGCAGAAGCCTGGAAATCGGCTGATACGCCATTGGCGGCGCCGGTGCCAAGAGGTGAACCCGCCATCTGGCGGTTATATACAGATTGGATAATCGCGGGAAGGCAGCTGCTGAACTGCTCCGGTCTTGGGATCTCTACTGAGACTACGTCGCCTGATCCGCTAGCGGTTCCGCCCAGAGTTGTCTGCAACTGATTTTGATCAATGCCGGAAACTGAGATTTGTTTCTCGTCCTTGATCTGTCCAATGCCGGTAGCGGCTATGGCTCTCTTCACGATCGCCATGCGGGG
>DASRCD010000191.1:0-3687 GCA_035653315.1 Candidatus Angelobacter sp. | reverse complement strand
GCATTCGCAAAGCGGCAAAGCGCGGCATGGTCTGCAATCATGATCAGGGCTGTTTGGTGAAAGTTCAGCTTCAATTAATATGCCGGAGATGAATTATTCCGCCCGCTTGGTTCTATTACTCCTTGGCCTACAGGCTGCGTTGATGGCGCAGACCGCTCCCCGCATCTTTTTCTCCGATCTTGAAAGCGGGCCTAATCATGGCGGAGAGAAGAACAATGGTGTTTGGGTCACAATCTGGGGTAGGGGGTTTGGTGCAGAGCGCGGCAAGTCCACCGTGATGATTGGAAGCGGTGCGGCAGCCAGCTATCCGGTTTGGACAGACAACAGGATTACCTTTCAGCTTGGGCCTGCGGCCAAAACAGGTGAAATTGTAGTGAAGGTTGCGGCCAAAGATGGCGTTCACGCCAGCAATGGGTTGCCGTTCACAGTCCGTGAGGGGAGAATTTTTTTCGTCGCCGGCAATGGTAGTAACCGGCAGAGAGGAAGCTTTGAGGCACCCTGGAAAAGCATTGTCCACGCAAAAGAAAGAATGGGGGCCGGCGACACCACCTATATAGAAAATGGGGTATTGCAAACCACGGAAGATAATTTTACGGCCTATTTAAGCATGGACAATGGTGGCGGCAGCAACTCTGGCAAGCCCGGCTTGCCTAAGGCGCTGGTAGCTTATCCCGGCGCAAGGGTTATGATCGGCAAGCCGCAGGGGCTGGAATACGGCATTCGCACGCCGAATATACGCGCCCGCGAGGACTACTGGACGATTTCACAACTGCACATTATTGGTGGAAGACAGGCAATGGACATCAGCGGCGTAGGCTGGAAAATTGTTGGAAATGAAATGGAATGCCCCGGCGCGGATGGACAGGTGGGTTGCGTTGAAACCAGCCAGGCCAGCAACATCAAGTTTTACGGGAATGAAGTTCACAACGCCGGAATGCGCCCGACTTCATCCAAGTATTACCATGCGGTGTACTTCAGTACAGACTCCAACCACATTGATGTGGGCTGGAACCATGTTCATGACAATTTCACCTGCCGCGCCATTCAATTTCATTCCTCGCCCATCTGCAGCCCAGGCTGCGGCTCCAGCGATGAGACAGGAAAAAACCAATATGACCTGCACGTTCATGACAACCTGATTCACGGTGACAACTGCAACGGTATTAACTTTGCCACGGTCGATCCATCCAGAGGACCGGTGGAAGCCTATAACAATGTGATCTATCACGTAGGCTTAATGGATCCTGAAAGTGATGGTGGAGCATTTTCTTGTATCTATCTGGCAGGAATTACCAATCACGGCCAGCAGGGAGCTGGCCCAGTTGAGGTTTTTAACAATACGCTTTATGACTGTGGCGCAAACAATTCAAAAAATGCGGATGGTTCACGCGGAGCTTTCAGCGTTGGCGGCGGCCCAATTTCTCTTATATTGCACTTGCGCAACAACGTGGTTTATCAACTGCCGGGCGAAATTTACATTGATGGCAGCAAAAAGCAGATCAGTGGAGAAAGGAATCTCTGGTTCGGGGCGGGAAATGGGCCGGCACAAACGGAAAATAACATCAATGCGGATCCGCAATTTGTGGACTTGAAAAACTTTGATTTCCACCTGCGAAGTTCAAGTGCGGCACGCGACAAGGGGTCGCCGGTGATCCCATCTAACCCATTTGCCTTCAATAAATCACAGCTAACTGATAAAGATGGGGTTGCACGATCAAAAGAGAAAGCTACGCCTGGGGCGTATGAAATTCCTAAGTAAATTGCAGAAGTTTTATTCGGTGGCAGCCCCGGCAGCCAGGCGCAGAAGGCCACGGAACCTTTCAATCTGCTCTTTTTCCGCCGCTGATTCCATAAGAAATTCAACGCCATAGTTGTAGCCACGGCGATGGCGCACAATCCCGCGAGCGCGAACAGGTCCCTGCGAATAGGGAGGCATGAATTCGATCGCAACCTCGTCACCGGTCTTAAGCTCCATTCCAGCAAACACCAGTACGCCGCCTTCGCTCATGTCATTCCCACGGCCGCTCACAATCTTGGTGCCGCCATCGTGAACAAAAATCACGCTGATAGGGACATTGAGCCGGTATCTTTGCCAACGACGAAAAACCACTCTTTCCTGTTGTTGCGTGGATTTCCCACCTGGGACTGAACGTAAGCGCGCCTGTGTTGCCATGGGCAGATAATATCCGGAGTAGCTACTCTGATGTAGGTTACTGAAGTATCAAGATTTTTACCTTAGAAAAATTAGTTTGTTCTAAAAATCGAAAATCTTACCCAAAAATCGCTGGCGCATATTGACGTTTGCATGCAGAAACGAAGTTCAGAGAACAATCACTTCACTACAAATGGGCAGGTCGCTGTGGTTGTCCGGGACTGGTTCCAGATATATCCAGGAAGACTGATGATAAATCTCAATGAAGTCGGGGCTTTTAGCTCGGTTGCAGCAGATGGAACGTTTCAGGTCCGCTTTGGTGTTTATCTCCCTGGCATCCGCTCTGCGGATGATTTCCAGGTAGTGGTAAAGATCATTCATCGCGACGACCGCTTCACTCCCGGAATTGCCACGCAAAATACTTTTTTGCAATGGAATGCCGGCCATCCACTCGATCTTTGGAGCATTACAGCCACAATCCAGACTGCAGCAAATACAAATTTTGGGGCGGAAGGCATTTATCTCTACCGCTTCCAGCTTTTGCATAACGGAAATGTCGTTACACTCTGGTTCACTGATCCTTTTGCCCGCATGACGGACATCGGCCGGCTTTCCGCCGTCACACTCACGCGCAACCCGGCGTCCTTCGCCTGGACTGATGACACTTACAAAACCCCTGAGCTGGATGATCTTATTGTTTATGAACTTCAGGTGGAAGAATTCAACGACACGTTTGATGGTGTGATTGAGCGGCTGCCTTATTTGCAAAGTCTGGGTGTGAACTGCCTTGAGCTTATGCCGGTCATGAGCACCAAGCTTGATTTTGACTGGGGTTACGGGCCTCTCTATTACTTTTCCCCCAGTTCACGTTTTGGCGGCCCTGATGGATTAAAGCGTCTGGTGAACGCTTGCCATGCTGTGAATGTCGCTGTAATTCTCGACGTTGTGTATCAGCACGTTGATCCAATTTTTCCATACCAGCTGGTTTACGATGATGTGAGCGCAATTTCCGGCGCGCCTAAAATTCCCAATCCAATGATGAATGGCACAGGGGATTTCGGCCCGGAGAATGACTTTACCAAGGCTTTTACGCAGGACTATTTTCTTACCGCAAACAGTTTCTGGCTTAATGAATACCATGTAGATGGCTTCCGCTATGACGAAGTGACTGACCTGTACGACGGTCCTCTTGGTTCCGGCTACGCAAAGCTGGTATTTGAGACATATAACAAATCGCTCAGCATCCCACGGTTTCAACGCGATCCCAGCAGCTACAGCCGCATTATCCAATGCGCAGAAGCGCTGGACAAAGCCTGCGTTGTTCTAACGAATACATATACAAACTCCGCATGGCAAGACGGTCTGCTCAACCAGGCAGAAGCAATTGTGGGCGGAGCACAGGTCACAGACTCGCTCGCGCATCAGCTTGATCCCAACTTCATAGGCTATCCTGCCGTAAAAACCGTAGTAAACGCCTTGAGCCAGCCGGTGGATATGCCCGTAGCGCCGTTTCAATATTTAAATTCGCATGATCA
>DASRCD010000190.1:0-4593 GCA_035653315.1 Candidatus Angelobacter sp. | reverse complement strand
CTTTATTGGCTTCAATATCCTTTGTAAGCAGATGCCCGATAAGTGCCTTTCCAAGAAAGGCTATCAACCCAGTCAGGGCGGCTGCCGTACCCAAAGTCCCGAAGACGTCTTCCCAATGAATTCCCATCTTCTGTTTACCTTCCTAAATGAGAGTTGGGTGTTTCATTGCCAAGGTTTTGAGAGTATATGATAGGTGACGATCGAAAAAAATTTAGCTGGTCTATTTGTTCATGTTTTCTCATCTCAAAGCCGCTCCAATCTGCACACAGGTTATTTTGGGAAGTTGTAGAATCTGAGCTTGCAGAAAAAGACCTCCACTCCCTACCTTCTGCTGGCCAATATTGGCCAGCTCCTTACATTGCAAGGTGAAGATGCGCCAAGGCGCGGGCGCGCTCTGCTGGAAACCGGACTTATAGAAGATGCCGCAATTTTATGCGGTGGTGGAAAGGTACTTGCAACCGGCAAGCAACGCGAATTGCTGCGAGATCCGTGGCTAAAAACAAATCGCCGCAAAGTAAAGGAGCTCGATTGCGAACGTGGCGTTGTGCTTCCCGGATTGATTGATTGCCACACGCATCCGGCGTTCGCCGAACCAAGGCTGGTGGATTTCGAGAAGCGAATAGCAGGGGCCGGATACGAAGAGATTGCGGCAGCGGGCGGAGGAATCCGGTCGAGCGTTGCGGCTGTGCGCCAGTCTTCACGCGGCGAGCTGAGCAAAAAAGTTTTAGCGGCGTTGAACGCCATGCTGGAGCAGGGAACCAGTGTGGTGGAAGCTAAGTCTGGGTACGGGTTGACGCCGGAAGATGAGATCAAATCTCTGGAAGCAATCCGGAATGCGGCGCGGCAATGGCCGGGCGAAGTGCAGGCAACTTTGCTGGCCGCACACGTGGTCCCGCAGGAATACGCGGGCAGAGCGGACGAATATGTGCGAGTTGTGTGCGAAGAAATTATTCCGCTGGTGGCGAGAAAGAAGCTGGCAAAGTATGTGGATGTTTTTTGTGAGCGCGGAGCTTTTACGCTGGAACAGTCGGAGAAGATACTGGCAGCAGCCCGGCACCATGGTTTGGATACGCGAGCGCATGTTTGCCAATTTACAGCTTCACGGTTGAGCGGTTTGCTCCAACACAAACCTGCTTCGCTGGACCACATGGATTGTGTCCACGTGGAAGACATCTCGCTTCTTGCTGGCGGAGATACCGTGGCCGTCCTGCTGCCCGGAGCCAATTACTTTCTTGGTCACAAAGAGTTTCCCAACGCCCGCGGATTGATCGACGCGGGAGTGCCTCTCGCCCTGGCTACTGACTACAATCCCGGAACTTCTCCCACGCCGAGCATGCCTTTTGTGATTTCCCTGGCGTGTACGCACATGCGAATGAGTCCGGCGGAAGCGATCGGGGCTTCCACCATGAATGCGGCTTGCGCGCTTCACTTGCAGGACCGAAAAGGAAGCGTGGAAGCGGGGAAGGATGCCGATTTAGCTGTGTTCGACGTGAAAGATTATAGGGAAATTGCTTATTGGTTTGGCTGGAACCGCTGTGTTGAAATGGTGGTAGCGGGGCAAAAGGTGAAACAATAGATGCTAAAAAAGAAAGGTTTTCGTGAGAACTCCTTGTAGCGGTATGGCAAAGGACAAATCCTCGGGATCCTTCGACTTTACAGTACTCCTTCGTTGCGCGGTGCCGGTCAAGATGGCAGGGGTTAGAAATATTGCAAAAGCCGCCTGCTGCTTTCTGGTGCTTGCGTCATCGATTCAGCCGGGAGCGTTGACCAAAAATGAACTACTGCATAGTGATCAACCGGCAGCGGGGACCATAGCTCGGACTTCATCATCGCCTTCGCAACAGCCTGCGCCACAAGCCACACCGACACCGGCAGCTCAGTCATTGCCAACCGCAACTCCGGTGAATCCAATTCCTGAACAACGGAAAAGCGATGCTACAGCTCAATCGGATGCCATCCAGCCTGCAAAGCCCTTTGATGAAATCATTGTTACCGCCGTGGGCGACGTGATGCTGGGCACAACATTTCCAGATGACTCCACGCTGCCGCCCAATGATGGCGCGGATTTGCTGGCTGAGGTCACTCCTTTTTTAAAATGCGGCGATGTAGTTTACGGAAACCTGGAAGGCCCCATTGTGGATGGAGGCGATTCAGCGAAGTGCCACGGCAAGAAAGTTGGCACATGCTTTGCGTTTCGCGTGCCTACGCGTTATGGCAAATATCTGAAAGATGCTGGCTTCAGCGCGATGGGCCTGGCCAACAATCATGCAATGGATTTTGGTTTGGACGGCCGCGCCAGTTCCCGGCAGGTGCTGGATGCCATGCAGATTGCACATACCGGTGAAGTGGGCGACATCGCGCGCCTGACGGTAAAAGGCCGAAAGGTCAGCATCATTGCTTTTGCTACTTATCCCGGAGCGTACAACTTTCTTGATCTGGATGAATCTTTGCAGGCGATTCGCGCACTCAAAGCGGAATCAGACCTGGTGATTGTTGGATTCCACGGCGGAGCGGAAGGGGCAACACACCAGCACGTTCTTGAGGGTGATGAAACATTTCTGGGTGAAGACCGCGGCGACTTGCGCAAGTTCACCCATGCTGCCGTTGATGCGGGCGCTGACCTGGTTCTGGGTTCAGGGCCGCATGTGGTGCGGGCCATGGAGGTTTATCAGGGCAAGCTGATAGCCTATTCGCTGGGGAATTTTGCCACCTATGGGCCTTTCAACCTGAGCGCGGAGAATGGGCTTTCACTGGTGCTGGAAGTGCATCTTGCGCCGGATGGAACATTCCTTCGCGGCATGGCTTATCCGGTGAAACAGGAAAAACCGGGCGGGCCGAAGATGGATCCTGAAATGAAAATTCTCTCGGTGCTGCGCTCACTGTCGATCGCCGATTTTCCGCAGAGTGCCATTGTTGTTGGGCCGCAAGGAGAGCTATGGCCTCCGGGAACGGAGCTTAGTCCTTGTTATCACGCGCCGGACCTGCTTGAGCAACCATTTGGCTCAATGGTGTGTGGTATCTTCCCTTAATCAGGCATGCGGAGCTATCAGGATTTCAATGGAACCGTCTATCTATTAAGCATGCATGCTCACCCTTGCGCATTGACAGGTCAAAAAGGAGAACAATGAAATTATTTAGAAAATCCGTCTGGATGCTGATTGCTTTTTTGCCGCTGCTGGCTGCCGCGCAACGTTTGCCGGGCGGGGTTACTCCTCAGCATTACAGTCTTACTTTTACTCCTGACCTGCAAAAGGCTGTCTTCAGCGGCGACGAAACAATGGAGGTGCAGGTGCTTAAGGCTGCCAACTCCATCACCATGAACGCCGCGGAGTTGCAATTTCAAGAAGTGACGATCACGCAGGGAGATAAAACGCAGACGGCGCAGGCAAGCTTTGCGGCTGAAAAAGAGCAGGTCACGCTCAATGTTGCTGAAGAATTACAGCCCGGGACCGCGAGCATCCATATCAGGTTTACCGGAATTCTGAATGACAAGCTGCGCGGATTTTATCTGGCCAGAACCAAAGAGAGAAATTACGCCACAACGCAATTTGAATCCACGGATGCCCGCCGCGCTTTCCCTTCGTTTGATGAACCTGCGCTGAAAGCCAAGTTTGACATTGCAATTGTCGCGGACAAACAGGATACGGCGATATCAAATGGCCACATTATTTCCGACACGCCCGGCCCGGCGGAGGGAAAGCACACGATTGTTTTTTCCACTACGCCGGTCATGTCAACGTATCTGGTGGCAATGGCTGTGGGCGACTTTGTATGCAATGAAGGTTCGGCGGACAACATCCCCATCCGCGTATGCGGAACGCCTGACAAAAAAACTCTGGGTACAGCGGCGCTGCGCTATGCGGAAGAAATCCTGAAATTTTATAACCAGTATTACGGCATTACCTATCCATTCGGGAAGCTGGATATTGTGGGCCTGCCTGATTTTGAAGCAGGCGCAATGGAAAATACGGCGGCCATTTTTTACCGCGAATCGGTGTTGTTCATCGACGACAAAACGGCGGCTGTGGATTTACATCAAGAAGTGTTTGAAGTGCTGGCCCATGAGATGGCGCACCAGTGGTTTGGCGATCTGGTGACCATGAAGTGGTGGGACAATATCTGGCTCAATGAAGGATTTGCCACCTGGATGGCATGGAAGCCGTCGCAGGCGCTGCATCCTGAATGGAACGCGAACCGTGATGCGGTGGCGGCAACCAATGCTGCGCTTGTCCGCGATGCGCTGGTGAACACTCACCCTATCCGCGCCAAAGCCGAGACGCCGGAAGAGATCAATGAGCTTTTTGACGATATTTCTTATAACAAAGCCGGAGCAGTTTTGCGCATGGTGGAATCGTATGTAAGCCCTGATGTGTTCCGGCGCGGGGTGAACAGCTATCTGCGTAAATTTTCTTATGGCAATGCCACGGCAGAAGATTTCTGGAGCGCATTGACGGCCGCTTCGGGCCGGCCCGTGGACAAGATCATGCCGAGCTTTATTGATCAGGCGGGTGAACCGCTGGTCACGGTAAAGTCAGCGTGCGTGAATCCGCCCGCAGCCACGAGCGCACCAACGCGCAAAGGCAGGCGCTCACG
>DASRCD010000189.1:0-15507 GCA_035653315.1 Candidatus Angelobacter sp. | reverse complement strand
TGCCGGACGCCGCGGATTCCTGCTGGCTGGCCGCTTGGGCTGTTTTCGACGGCGCTTTTTTTGCAACACTCAGGCCGGTGAGCAGGACTAAAGACAAGATTGAAAACGCCAGATTGCGTTTCATTTGGAAGAAGCGCTCCGTTCTATATTGCTGCGAATTATTGTTCCGCTTTACCTGTGCTGATTTACTTACGCACCCATGCACGATATGCCACCACGCGACCAATGCCATCACGCACAGGCTCAATGCGATCTACGGTTATGGCTCCTGTAATGGGCCTGAGCACTCGCTGAAAATTACTGCGGACCATGCCTTCATCCTGGGCATCCACTGCCGAAGCATCCACCTGATACATTTTCCCGTCTGCGCTGGCAACAATGTCCGTAGGATGCGGCTGTTCCTGCACTGGTTTGTCTTTAAAATCAATGAAGTGCGGTGAAATAAAAATAAACGCAAGAATCAGCGTTACCATCACGTCATAATGGAAGCTGCCACGGTCATAAGTCCAGAATAGATAGCCCTTCAGCGTGCGCCCAATGCGAGACATGCTTTAAGTGTATAGAAGCGGCGCGCCAAGCTCAAGGAATTGCCAAAATTGCCAGCATTGCCAAAGTGACGATTGGGATTGAAGCTACAACAATCAACCAGCCAAGAAAGAAACCTTACTGCGGATGAACACGGATTAACTGGTTTGCAAGAATTAAAAAGCGCTTGGTCTTAAATCTACATTCGCTTATGTTTTGTCCGTGTGAATCCTTTATCCGTGGAATCTGTGGTGAGTTTTCCAGAACCAGGCCACGCACGCAAATGATTTCAACGATTCCCAATCGACATTTTGGCATGCTGGCAATATTCAAAATTTTTTCGGCGTGATCCGTTCCGCTCCCACATATTTTTGCAGAGCTTCAGGAATCAATACGCTGCCATCCGCCTGCTGATAGTTTTCAAGAATCGCCAGCCAGGTACGGCCAATTGCCAAACCGCTGCCATTCAGCGTGTGAACATATTCACTTTTCTTGCTGCCTTCAGGCTTAAAACGGATGTTGGCTCGGCGCGCCTGATAGGCCTCAAAATTTGAGCAGGAAGAAATTTCGCGATAGAGCTTTTGTCCCGGCAGCCACACTTCCAGATCGTAAGTTTTGGCAGAGTTAGCCCCCATGTCGCCGGTACATAGCAGCATGGTGCGGTAGGGCAGACCCAGTTTCTGCAGCACCATCTCCGCATCTCGCGTGAGCTGTTCATGCTGCTCATAGGATTGGTCTGGCCGCGTGAACTTTACCAGTTCAACTTTCTGGAACTGGTGCTGACGGATAATTCCGCGCACATCTTTGCCATAAGAACCCGCTTCGCTGCGGAAACAGGGAGTGTATCCGGTTACTGAAAGCGGCAGGCGCGCGGCGTCAATGGTTTCATCGCGATAAAGATTTGTCAGCGGCACTTCCGCAGTTGGTATTAGCCATAAATCGTGTTTATCGATCTTAAAAAGATCGTTCGCAAATTTCGGTAATTGGCCTGTGCCATACATGGAATCAGAATTCACCATGTACGGCGTGAGGACTTCCGTATAACCATGCTCGCTCGTATGCAGGTCAAGCATGAAGTTGGCCAGCGCACGCTCCAGTTTTGCGCCCAGGTCCCAATACACGGCAAAGCGGGCTCCACTTAACTTGACTGCGCGTTCCATGTCCAGCACACCAAGCTGCTCGCCCAGTTCCCAATGAGGTTTTGGCGTAAAGCTGAACTCCGGTGGAGTGCCCCATTTACGGATCTCTTTATTTTCATCCGCGGAATGGCCAACCGGCACGGACTCATGCGGCACATTGGGAATGCCTGCCAGCATGGTCCGCAATTCCTTGTCGATTTCTGCTGCCTGTTTTTCCAGTTCATCGCCTTGCTGACGCAGCGCTTTGGTCTGCTCCATTTGCGCCGTGGCATCCTGCCCGGCTTTCTTTAATTTGGCAATCTCTTCCGATGCGCGATTTCGTTGCGCTTTCAAAGTTTCAGACTGGGTAATCAGTGCGCGGCGTTTTTCATCCACTTGGCGAAAGCCGCTCAGTACCTGCGCGGGATCCATGCCGCGGCGGCGCAACATCTCTTCAACGGCGGGAAGATTTTCTCTAACGTAGGCTAAGTCGAGCATAGAATTACTTACTTTATCAAAAGTGTCCGCCTTTTCTGAATTCCCGTCGCAGCAAGAGCGCATAATGCAGAGAAAATCTGAATCTAAATCAAATAGATCTCTCATTCAGTCTCAAGTGCTCTGGTGGCGAGAGGCCTGTTGCTCCGCTCAAGACTATAGAAAGAAATCCGCGATCATCCGCGCAAATCCGCGGTAAATTTAGATTTCAGATCAGTTCTCAATCAGTGAAATCCTGTTCTCTTACCATTGATCAGTGGTATCGTTTTCGCACATGGAAAAGAAAATCTTCTGGATGCTTTTTATCGTCCTCGGCGGAATCATGGACGTTGCTCTGCCGCTCTGGTGGAGCCTGGCGCTTACGCTGCCTTTGCTGATTGGGTGCTGGTGGATTGCGTATAAAAGCGAATGGTTTTCATAAACTGCTAGGGGACGATTTTTTATCCCCAATTTTCTGCTGTTTCCATGCGCGACATGGGCGGAATAGGATTGCCGGGCTTTTTGCGGCTGTTCGCATAGCGATACGCTTCGTCATACTGCTTTCCGATCGTGCTGCTGTTGCGCGTTTCAAAGATGTATATGCGGCCCGCAGCCCCAAGCGCTGTGCGAAAGTCGCGATTGCGCCCTAAAAACGCTATACGGTAGCCAAGGTCACGGGCATTATCTTTTTCAAACCACAGGCAGCCGCGCCCTTCCGGACTGGCCGCGCGATTGCGCGGGACATCTGCCGCCAGCAAGGTCTTTCCCATCGATAAGCTTTTCAAGCAAAACTCATTTGGTTTCCGTGCTGCAACCGGGTCTTCAGGGAGATTGTCCAAGGCAACAATGACATGCGCGTTCCGCAAAGTGGCCGCAACATCCAATAAATCTACAAACACGATCTGCCGGGAAATTCCCAGGCGTGAAGCATGTTCCTGAATTGACTTACGCGCGCTTTCCGGAGCTTCCAGCAACAGATTAAATTCCGGCAATTCATTTGCAGCCAGCGCAAATCCTTCAAGTGCCTGAATGGCTTCATTGGAAATTTCACTGGTTCCTTCGGCAGTAAATTGCGGAACAAAAAATGAAATCGAATCCGGAACCAGATTAAAGCGGCGGGCAAGAAAATCATTTTCAAAAAATGGCGAAGCTTCTTCTTCAACTCCCACCGGCTCCGGAATAGTAAAAACGCTTTCCGCCGCCGCGCCGCGCTCTACTGCAGCCTGTTTCAATCCTTCTGAATGGACAATTACCGCCGCTGCCCGCGAAAGTATGAATTGTTCCGCTACGCGGAATGAACGGCCCATCCAACTTCCCGGCTCGCACTGGTTCAAAGAAATTGCTAATTCCTCAATGCAGGCATCCAGATCGTAGACCACGCAATTGCAGCTACGCACCGCAGCCATGCCGGCAGCGAAGCAGTGAGCGTGAACAAGATCGGCAGTGGTTTCCGGAGCGCAATCCAGCAATGACTTGCGCCAGTTGCGCACGTCCTGCCATGAGCGCAGCAGGGAAAGTGGGCGGGGCTGTTCCTGGTTTTTTCCCGCCAGATAAACATCCGCAGTGCCGGCGCCCTCCGGCGTGACGATATAAGGGCGCATTCCAACCGAAACCTGGTCCTCTATCACAGGCAAAACGTCGCGCGCATACTCGCAGGCGTGGATCACGCGCCAATTCCTGGCACGGCCCACCGTTGATGTGCTTGCGCTATCAAGCTGAGCACGCTGGGGTTCTACGCGCTGGCCCATAATTTAAGAAACTTCTCGTTGCTCCTTTTTTGACATTGCGGAGTAGCACACCACACGATTGCGGCCTTCATGCTTGGCGGCATAGAGAGCAGCATCGGCAAATTCAATCAGGTCGCGCTTGAATTGGGCATCAGTATCATATACGGCAACGCCAATGCTGATTGTGAGATGCTGAACGGTATGAGGAGAGCCGGCAAAAAATTTTGCCTGTTCCACGGCCCGCCGGAGCCGCTGGGCCACATAGAGGGCTCCCGTTTCAGTGGTTTCAGGGAGGATAATGACGAACTCTTCTCCACCATAGCGCGCTACCGTATCCACTTCACGCATGTCTTTCATCAGAATGGAGGTTACGTCACGCAGTAGCTGGTCGCCCACATGATGGCCAAAGGTATCATTCAGGACTTTGAAATGGTCGATATCGATCATCAATAAGGCGAACTTCTGCTGTTTGCGCTCGGCACGCTTAAATTCAAGTTCAAGCTGCTGCTCAAAATAGCCCCGTGTGCGCAATCCTGTGAGGTAATCGGTAAAGGCAAAGCGAAGCAAGCCTTCATTGGCGTATTCGCGCGTGAGAAGATTTTCTGCTACAAGCGAGAGGATCCAGAGCAGCTGTGCGTCTTCTTTGTTAAAACCACCCGGCTTTGTGCAGAGAAACTGCAAAGATCCCATTACCCGGTTACTGACAAAAAGCGGGACGGTCAAAGCCGAGCCGGCATTTGTGGTCTGCAGAAATGCGTCTGCCTGCGCGTTATAGCCGCGCTCCACCAGCAAGGGGCGCCCATATTTAAGGGCCCAGAAATTCAGGATGTTTCCGCTGGAGACTTCATCGCGCATGGGCTTTTCCATATTGCGGGCCATGCGCAGCTCCATGATTTCGCGGCCTTCGTCCCAGAAATAAACCATGGCCATCTCATAAGGCACAATATCGGCCGCCATGTCACAAAGGAGATTGAGCGTTGCTTCCAGTTGCATCTGCAAGCCGGTGAGCATGCTCATGCGCAGGATTACGTTTACATCCTCCCATCGTTTCTGGATGGTTTCCGCGCGCAGTTCAGAAAACACCTCCACCACAAAGCGCTCCGGCGGAGAAGAGGCGGAATTATTAGTCTCGTAGGACTGCATCTGGGCCATTTTCCTGGCAGAATCCATAAGCGGGCGTACGCACTCCGGCTTTCTGTGAGATGCCGTTGTCCCGCCTTAGGAAACTTACGGAAGTGTGTCTGTCGTTTTTACCTGGGTACGGCCAAATGTACAGTGACGCCAAAGCCGTATCGTTCAGGGTGACAGGGACAAAATAACCGCAGAAGAGCACGAAAATACTAAAATATTCCTGATTTTTGCCTATTTGGGACTAATTCAGTCCCAAAATGACTAATTTATTTGCAAGCTCCCCGCTTGGCGCATGATTTGCACTCTCCCGAGACAGGAGATGGATATGGCGCTAACTAAGAAAGTTTTAATCGGGGAATTAAGGCATGGCATCAATAATCCATTAGCGGCAATTCGTAATGCGCTTTATCTGGCCGCAACTCGGACTGAAGACCCTGAAGTGGAAAATTATTTGAAGCTGGCTGATGCGGAAGTAACACGAATCGCTGAAATCCTGAAAAGCGCAAATCAAATCGATGAAAATAAAAGAGTTTATGATCTCCTGCCGCGGGCTGGTTTGATTACCGCTGCTTGATCGTGGCGTTGAACTTTTTTCAGGTACTTACGATTTGTTACGGAATTATTACTTTTCGTGCACACTCTCTGTTGCATTTATTCGAAACTCAGCTTAGGATACATCTGAAAGCGCTGGAAAATCCGCTGGCGCCGATGTAAAAGCTCTTCGCTGTAAAACTTCGCCAATTTTTTTATTTAGACAAAATCAGCCGGCCCAAATGTTTTTCCGACAGGAGAAGCTTCCCAATGGCATGGTACGCATACTGCATAGTTGAGCAGCAGTCAGTACAAAGTGGTATCCGCGCACGTCGTCCAGTCCCCGTAGAAGGTCTTAAAGGTATTGCAGACGCCCAGATTTTTGCTTATCCAAGTGGAGATTTCTCCGTGCTGGTGAGCGAATACATCCCCACAGGTGACTTGGGGCAGAAGGCGCTGCTTCAACATGCACATGTAGTCAGTGAATGTTTCAAGCGCACCACGGTCCTTCCGTTCCGTTTTGGAACCGTATTTGATACTGACGAAGCACTGCGCCGCGCTGTTCGCCTCAACCGCAAAGCCTTTCTTGAGAACGTAACCAAGCTTAAGGGAAAAGCGGAAATGCACCTGAAGTTGCTGATCAAAGACGGTTCGTTGCGCGAGGCCCTGGAAGAAATTGAGCTTCCAACCACCGTCGGCAGTGAATATCTGAGCAAGCTGCGCGAGAAGGCCGTGCGACAACGTGAGCGCCAGACCAAGGCGCGGGCCCTTTCCGTCCAGGTCCATAAAATTTTCTCTCCTCTTGACCAGGACGTTTGCTGCAGAAAGATTGATTCCGGCGGAATGCTCATCGATATCGCCCATCTCATCGATCACAAAAAAGTCCAGAAATACCAGAACCGTTATCAGATGGCCACGCGTCATCTGCCTGGAATTGAAGTTGTCATGAGCGGCCCCTGGCCTCCTTATCACTTCATCTCCGGCAAACGATCTTCCTAAGTCTCGTTTCGGAGTTAAGTTTCAACGCTCAAAGATGAGGACAAAAATGCCAATTTTTGTCCTCCTTAGTCTAATAAGTGTTTCCCACACAATAACTAAGCATCCAAATGCCTGAAAATGGAATCGGAGTACAATATCCGGGGCTGCAGCTCGGATGATGGGTTTTTTGTCCCAACTTGCCCCTTTGCGCGGCTTTTTCTCAAACGTTAGAGGCCCATTCGTCGCAGGAGAAGAATGAATAAGACCCGGGTACTGATCGTGGACAATGACGTGGTGATGGCCAAATACCTGGCTTCCCATTTGTCGCGCCGCAATTTTGACGTAACCGTTGCCTCCAGCGAACAGGAAGCCCTGCGGGTTTTTCGCACTTTTGATCCAATATTGGTCCTGGTTGAAACCTCCAAAGAAGGTGACACCAATACAGAAACCCTCCAACGCCTGAAACAGATCAAGCCCACAGTCTCAATCATGGTGCTTTCTGAAAGCAAAGATCCTGAAGTCATTTTCCGGGCGTCCAAGCTGGGGGCTGATGATTTCATCAGCAAGCCAGTGGATCCTAAAGAGCTGGATGTCCGCATCAACAAGGTTCTGGATAACCAGCGTCTATACAGTGAAGTCACACAGCTTCGAGAACAGGTCCGGCGGCAAAGCGATTTCACCATGCTCTTTGGCACCAGTCCAAAGATGATGGAAGTGAAAACCACGATTGAGCAAGTTGCCGACACAACGGCCACTGTTCTGGTTCGTGGAGAAAGCGGCACCGGCAAAGAAGTGGTGGCCCGCATGGTTTACTCCGAGTCTTCCCGCTGCGACAAGCCTTTTGTAAAAGTGAATTGCGCGGCAATCCCGCATGAACTCCTGGAAAGTGAACTTTTTGGCTATGAGGCCGGCGCATTTACCGGAGCCAACCGGCAAAAGCTGGGCAAGTTTGAGCAGGCCAATGGCGGCACCATCTTTCTGGATGAAATCAGTGAAATGCATCCCGCCTTACAGGCAAAGCTACTGCATGTTCTGCAGGACCATGAATTCTCTCGCCTGGGCGGTAAGCGTGATGTCCAAGTGGATGTGCGTGTGCTGGCAGCCACCAACAAACCGCTGGAGCGCGCAGTAGAAGAAGGGGTATTTCGCGAAGATCTTTTCTACCGGCTCAATGTTGTCACAATCCATATTCCGCCTTTGCGCGAGCGCCGGGAAGAAATCCCGGTCTTTCTGAAATATTTTTTGGAAAAATACAGTGAGCATTATGGCAAGAGGCCAGCCATGTTCAGCGAATACGCCGTTTCACGAATGATGCAATATGCATGGCCCGGCAATATCCGCGAACTGGAAAATATGGTGAAGCGCTATGTGATTGTGGGTAATGAAGCCCAGATCATCCGCGAGCTTTCCACGCACAAACCGATTGTTACTTCCACTGGCGAACCTGCGCTATCAGCCGCAAGCTCAGCTCCTGCTGCGCCGGTTCCCGCGGTTCAAGCCAGTAACGGCGCTGAAATAGAAATGCCGTCATTATTGGAGATTGGCCGCAGGGCAGCCATGCAGGCCGAAAGGGAAGCCATTGAACGAGTATTGGCGCAAACCCGCTGGAATCGCCGCCAAGCCGCGAAAATCCTGAAGATAAGCTACAAGGCCCTGTTGAATAAGTTAAAGGCCATGGAAGAGCACAGCAAACCTCAAGCTAAGAACGAAGAAGCTTAGATGTGGTACTTGGATTCCATATACCTAACCCGGTTACATTGATCTCCCGAGCGTCTGAATCTCTTATTTGTCGATCACTTCATCCCTAAATATAAGAAAATAATAAGTTTATATTTGAACCGTTTTTCCCACAGATGAATCCAGACATTTGGTTTACGAGTTGCTTCTATGTAGGACAAATAAAGAGGCCGTAAACTAAATGACTTCAACCCTCTTCCAAGCTTTTAGACTTCATGTGTGTCTCGGCGTGAGCTGGGACTTCAATTTGCATCGCCTTCCCTGAGAGATTTCCCTTCCTCCTCGCCTCTTTGCAAAGAGCGGCCTAAAGGCCGCTTTTTTTATTTACAAAACCCTTTCCGTTATCTCAGTGACGAATCCTCTTCATGCAGCATCTAATAGTCATTTTCTAGGACTTATTGACGGGTATTTATATGGCAACTAAGATTGACGATTTGGCAAGACACATGGACAAGAAGAAGCTGGAAACATTTAAAAAGAAGCTGGAAGAACGTCAGCAAAGCTTGCGCAAGGCCGTGAGCAGGACGGAAGAAGATGGCCGCATCGCGGACCAGGATCCCGCCCAGGACATTGCTGACCGTGCTGCCAGCTCATACACCAAGGAATTTCTTTTCTCCCAGAGCAACAATGACCGCCAGTTGCTCCAGATGGTTGAAACTGCGCTGCAACGCATCCGCGAGGGCGAGTTTGGCGAATGCGTAAATTGCGGCAATGAAATCAATGCCAAGCGGCTGGAAGCTGTTCCCTGGACGCGCTACTGCATTGCATGCCAGGAAAAGCTGGAAAAAGGAGAGCTGCAAGAAGAACGGGAATAGCGGAGAAACAGAAATTAGAAATGAAAAAGGAGACGCGGAATGCATCTCCTTTTTTTATTTTTGATAATTTGCTAGTACAAGTTGAAGGCGACTTCAATATTCATTTCAACCGCTACGGGCCGTCCATCTTTTTTTGAAGGATCAAACTTCCAGGTCTTTACACCCTCAACAGCTTTTTCATCCAAGCCCATGCCAAGTGCCCGAACGACGCGTGGATTGTGCACACGGCCATCCGTGCCAACAATAATGCTCAATACCACCACGCCCTGATATTTTGCTTTGCGCGCTTCTTCAGAAAATTCAGGTTCAGGAGTATAGATGGCTCGAGGAGCGCTTACTCCATCGCCTACGTGAAAAATTCCCGGACCAACGCCGGGGCCGCCGTGGCCAGAGCCCACGCCGCCGCCGCTCCCAGTCCCAATTCCTCCGCCCACGCCGCTACCGTTGGAAGGCGTCATCAACTTGGAGAGAGGATCGCCAATTTGCGGGCTCTGCGGGAATTTGAGGTCGGAAACAACCGTGGGTTGAATCATCAGCTTGCTTTGCTGCGGCTGCAATACCGTGGGTGGCGTGAACTGTTGTTTGGCCGCCTTGGGCGGAGCGCCTGCTGAAGCTTTCAATTTGCTGGCATCGCCGCCACCGCCACCGCTGGTTGCGCCGGTTTTACCCACCTTGACCGGAGCGATATAAGGCGCAATCTCCATGGAAGTTGCCGTGGACGGAGGAATGATTTTTGCCGGCACAGCCAGGTGCAGCATCCACAGCATAAGAGCGATCGCCAGAGTATGGGTCACGGCCGAAAGCAGAAAATTCTCTGGCCGTACCTGATATGTGCCATAGCCTGCGCCCAAAAGTGTGGGCATCACAACAGGCTGGGGCTGTTGCTCTTCTTTGGCAAATTTCACTACTTCCTGCTGAGAAGATGGGGGTTCGCCAGGAACCGTGCCTTGCGGGGGTGTCTGTTTCGGATCAAGCGAAGACATAGAGTTTTATCTAGTATAGACGCCTTGCCGCCTAAAAAGTTTCCTAATGGTGCCGCGACCTGGAATTACTTTACTTAATTCTCTTGCCAGCAACAACTTAGCGGTGGAACAAAGCTCCAAAAAATCCCTTGACGTGGCTGAAAAATCCCCTTTTTGCCTGCTTGGGCGCCGGTGTGGGACTGGGCGCCGGAACTGCTGCTTCTGTTTTTACAGACACGTCTGCTGGCTTTTCCGGAAGAACGAGCGGGTCGACCTTTTCTTGCACAAAAAATACATTCGGCAATGTCGAGAATTGTATTTTTGCCACAGCATAAGGCGTTGCTCTTCCTGCCCTGGCGCTGAAGACAAAAGGCGCATCTACCTGGACTTGCACTTGGCCAGGCTGTTCCTGCGGCGTGGGTGAACTTGGCTCGTTTTTAGCGGCCAGAGCGCCACTCTGTACAGGAGTGGGCGGACTGCTGGGAGTGGGTGTTGGGGTAGGAGTGGCCGCTGCCCGCAGGATCGGCATTGCTGGAGGGCATCCACAATCTTCGCTCAGGGCTTTCCGTGCTTCCAATTTGCTGCCAGGAAAAAAGACTCCTTCCGCCAACGGTGTTTTGTAAGTGCCTGTGCCAAGAAGTTCAGAAAAGGAAATTTCAGATTTGTTGTCCGGCAACGGCTTAACGCAGGTATCGCCTTTTTTATTGACGCCCAATGCGAAATGAAATGTGCCCGGGCCAACCAGCGTCACGTTTAAATCCGGGGTAATCAGCACGTCCGCGGCGTTTTTGCTTAACTCATAGTTAATTTCAACCGCGCCGGCGCCCGAGGAAAGCATCAGCCCCTGATTACTGGTGTTGACCGTCAAATTGCTGTGAGGGCATAGACGCACCTGCCCACCGCGAAAAAGGCGAAGCGTTGCCGGAGCAATTCCGGCTGAGAGTTCTGAGCCGGAGAGCACATTCATGCCGGAACCGGCAAGTTGCGCCGTGCCCGGACTGCTTGCATCGGAAGCAAAGAGTTCGCCCACCGGAACAGAATTCTGGGCATGCGCGGAAGCGCATAGCAGCGGCAGAAAAAGCCCGCAGATCCGGAATGTTTTTTCCATGCCTGAATGAAGTGTCAGACTGCTACCCCTCGCTTACAAAATCATATTTATCAATAGCGACCGCTACACCCTGGGCCTGCTGCGATTTATCCACGCGTAAAACTTTTCCGGCACAACGCACGCGAATGGGATCAGCCAATGTAATCTCTGAAGGCAAGGTCATTACAAACTCAATCGCGGACCCGGCGGTAATTTCCGTATCCATGTACATGAAGACGCCGCGTGCGCTTACATCGCGTGTATGCGCATTCAACTGCTGGTTACCCTGGTCCAGAAACTTTACCGATATAGGCAGATCAAGTGAAAAGCGTCGAATGGAACGCTTATCCGGTTGCGGTTGCACCATGCCGGGCCTCCCAACGCAAGTAGCCTTTTGCCCTGATTCTAGCTTATGACTGGCGGATTCGATGAAAGAAATCTGAATAGGTTGGTTAGACGATTACCGCTGCTCCGGCCATGAACATGGAGCTAAATTCATTTCCTGGGAATATTGGAATCAGTTACAACGGCCTTTCACATGGCCAAAAAGTTCTTCAGCAGGAGCCTGCCTGAATCCGTCAGCACGCTTTCCGGGTGGAACTGTACACCTTCAATAGGATATTTACGATGACGAAGGCCCATGATTACCCGCGTGCCATCTGCTTCATGGGTCTCAGCACTGATTTCCAACTCATCGGGCAGGCCTTCTTCGGCGACGATCAATGAGTGATAGCGCGTTGCCGTCATTGGTTGCGGAGCGTTCTGGAAAAGCGTTTTACCGTCATGTGAAACCTGGCTTGTCTTGCCGTGCATGAGTTGTTTTGCCCGAATTACGTTTCCACCGAATGCGGCCCCGATGGCCTGATGACCTAGACATACGCCCAGCAGTGGCTTCTTGCCGGCAAAGTGCTTGATTAAATCAATGCTGATACCGGCCTTCTGTGGCGTGCAGGGGCCGGGCGAGATCAGGATGTGGTCCGGCTGCATGGCTTCAACATCGGATGGCGTCACTTGATCATTGCGGCGTACCTCAACCGGCTGGCCAAGCTCGCCCAGATACTGGACCAGGTTGTAGGTGAAAGAATCGTAGTTATCCAGAACAAAAACCATAAGGGGCCTGCAAGAAACAGTGTAGCCAAGAAGCAGCCGCTGGGCCAGTGCTCTTTGTATTTGACTGATGTCTATATAATTATTGGAGGTTTCTGATGCTGCACATCACCAACGGTGAATCCGTTACCGCCACCTTCCGCCAGGTGAAACTTCCGGGGGCTTATCTGGCCTGGAATGACGTGCTGCATGACGGCCCTGTGCCGCTGACTAACAGCTTGAGTGAATTATCAGATCTGCGCGCCCGGACTCTCTCCGGA
Organism: Candidatus Angelobacter sp.; assembly: GCA_035653315.1. Lineage (GTDB taxonomy): Bacteria > Acidobacteriota > Terriglobia > Terriglobales > Acidobacteriaceae > Angelobacter. The sequence continues at coordinate 3,055 of DASRCD010000189.1, read as the reverse complement.
TTTGGATGGGGCGGCTATGAGCAATTACGTTCCAGCTTTGCCGCACGTGACCGCGTCCTTGAGGATTTCCGTAAGCATGAAGAAGTGGTCCTTTGGTTTGAGCATGATCTGTATGATCAGTTGCAGTTGATCCAATTATTGAGCTGGTTTGCGCAGCAAGACCTTGGTGGTGTGAAGCTTTGCCTGATTCAGATCAATTCTTTCCCCGGTATGCGCCCATTTTATGGCTTGGGACAGCTCAGCGGCCCGCAACTGGTGCGTCTTTTTCCCACGCGAAAAGATGTGACCAGGCTGCACATGGAAACTGCCCAGAACGCATGGCAGGCTTTTCAGGCAGATGATCCCACGTCTTTGTTTGAAGGTACCCGGCAAAGCTCAGAGGAGATGCCTTTTCTGGCGGCTGCGCTGATGCGCTTTTGCCAGGAATATCCGTGGACCACGGATGGACTTTCCCGCACTGAGCGGCAATTGCTGCAGGCAGCAGCAACGGGCCGGAAAAAGAAAACAGACATTTACCTGGAATCGCGGAAGCACGAGGATTGTCCATGGGGAGATGCCTCAGTCTATCTGCGACTAGCAGCCCTTGCTCTTGGCCCAAATCCTGCGCTGGCCGAAATGCAAAAGAATGAATACACCATTACCGATCACGGACGGCAACTGCTGGACGGTAAAGCAGATTGGGTGCAGCTTCGCGGTGGTGTGGACGTATGGCTCGGCGGCGTTCACCTTATGGGGGAACAACCGCAATGGCGTTGGGACGAAGCAAAGCGCTGTCTGGTGAAGAGCAGTGTTGCAAACGCCTAGCTGCCAACTACTAAGTACTAAATACCAAAGTACTGCTCTACTGCTTAAAATGCGCCCAACTCGGCAATGTTTTTGCCACATCGTTATAAATCACCACGGCGGCAAATAAAACCAGGCAGACAAAAGCGACCTGATACACGCGCTCTTTCACTTCCTGCTTAATGTCACGGCGCATCACGGATTCAATCAGCAGCATCAGCATCAACCCACCATCCAGAATCGGAATTGGCAGCAGGTTAAAGATTGCCAGGTTCAGGCTGATGAGGGTCATGTATTCCAGCAGGATATTGAAACCCAACTCGGCGGCGCGCCCCGACTCTTCCATGATCATCACCGGGCCGCCCAATTGCTTGATGGACCCGTTGCCGCTCACCAGTTGACCCAATAGCTTAAAAATCAAAGTGGAGTTCCGCTTGCATTCCTTTGTGGCGGTCTGCAGAGCGGCCCGGAATGGAAGCTTTTCCGTATGAAACTCCATGGGAATTTCTATTCCAAACCGGTAACTGGGTGGACTGCCTGCGCCGCCCGGAAGCATTTGCGGCGTAACCGTAAGGTCTTTGAGTTGTCCTTTTCGCAAAACGGTGACCTTGACCGGCTGGTCCTTGGTCTTTTTCAGCACATTGATAAGGCCAAAGCCGTTTCCTGATTGCACAGGAATATCATTCACAGTGCGGATTTCATCGCCAACCTGCATTCCCGCTTTTTCAGCCGGAGTGCCAGGCTCAATCTTCCCCACAATCGCCGGCCCCGCCGGAACCATGCCCAGGTCACCAAGAAGGTCGCCTTCTTCTTTCTCTGAAACATGGGCGATCATATTGGTATGGATTGTCTCTCCGCCACGTAGCACATCCATATCCATTTTCTGGTTCATGTTGGCAAGAATCTGATATCGAACATCATCCCAGGTAGGGTTGCTCTTGCCCTGGATCATGGTGATGCGGTCGCCTGTTTTCAGGCCCGCCTGTTGCGCGGTGGAATTATCAATCACCCAGCCCAGGTCCGCGGGTTTATCAAAGTACGCGGGGTATTCATGGCGAAACATGTACACGCCGGTCAGTACAACAACGGCAAGAATAATGTTCATTGCCGGGCCGGCAATGGCGATTAGGAATCGCTGCCAGCGGGGATGGCTCATGAACTCGCCCGGATCGCCCGTGCGCGTTTCCATGGGATTTTCCCCCGCCATCTTTACATAGCCGCCCAATGGCAGAAGGCTGATGCGGTAATCGGTATCGCCGCGATGAAAACCAACCAGACGCTTGCCGAAGCCGAGGCTGAAAACCTCTACGCGTACCCGGAATAATTTGGCAACTGCGTAATGACCGAATTCGTGGACAAAAACCAGAACGCCCAGAACAAAGATAAAAGCAACGATCGTAGTAGGGACTGCCTGCATAGGGATGATTTCGTTATTGTAATGTAAAGTGCTGCCTATGGCACTAACGAGCGAGCTGGCGGGAAAGACCACTTCGGGCCAGTTCCCGCGCTTCGGCATCCACCGCAAGCACCTCTTCTATAGACTTAGGATGGGAATCTTTGGTTTCACGGATCGTGCGCTCCACAACTTTAGGAATGTCAATAAAAGCAATTTCCCGATTCAGGAAGGCCGCAACAGCGACCTCATCCGCGGCATTCAGCGCAATGGATTTAGCTCCACCGGCTTGCGCCGCTTCATAGGCCAGGCGCAGGCAGGGGAACCTATCCATGTCAGGCGGGCAAAAGTCCAGGTGCTTCAGATCCAGAACGTTAAAACGCAAGTCCGAGGCAATGCGCTCCGGATAGGTAAGTGCATACAGGATCGGCAGGCGCATGTCTGTGACGGAAAGCTGCGCCAGAATGCTGCCATCGTTGAACTCAACCAGTGAGTGGATGGTTGATTGTGGATGCACGACCACGCTCACGCGATCGGGCGGCATATCAAACAGGCGGCAGGCCTCAATTACTTCAAAGCCTTTATTCATCAGCGTGGCTGAGTCTATGGTGATGCGCTGGCCCATCTTCCATGTGGGATGATTCAACGCCTGCTCAACGGTAATGGATTCAAACTCAGATTTCGGCTTGTTCAGAAATGGGCCGCCACTGGCCGTGAGCCACACGCGCTCTACTTCATGGAACCGTCCGCCCCGCATGCACTGGTGCACCGCGTTATGTTCGCTATCGATGGGCAGCAGCGGCTTACCCTGCCTGCGGGCTTCTGCCGTAATCAACTCCCCGGCCGCGACCATGCATTCCTTGTTCGCCAGGCCAATTG
>DASRCD010000188.1:0-4588 GCA_035653315.1 Candidatus Angelobacter sp. | reverse complement strand
ATGCTTTCCACATGGACCAAAATAGCCTTAAAAGTATTAACAGGGTTGGATTTGGAAGTGGCCGACCGCGCTCCTGTAATGACCTTATTCAATTCTCCGGTATCCAGCAGGTCCATCTTGAGCACGCACGGCCTGATTCAGTAAACATGTGCTGTCTGGGCGCGGCGCTCACAAAATTGAAGTTCCCGCGCAACGAAGCGACCTCGGGCTCCTCAATTTCCGCCCCCACTGGAAACGGCACAACACTGGCCACAGGGCTCGCTCCCATGTAGTCATCAATGATTGTGATTCTATCGCGGGGGGATTCAGCTCTCTGAACCATTGGCGAGGCATGCGGACGATAAATTGGCGGAGCTCCATTGCCTTGTTTTGCTGGCTTGGCCTGGGCCTGTGTGCGGCCAGTTTGCGGCCGATAAATTGCCGGAGCTGCCGGCTTAACTGGCGAAGCTTGAGGCCGATAGGCCAGAGGCGCAATGCTGCGGGCTAGAGGTGCAGACTGTCTTACCGAATTACTTTGCTGGGGCCGATACACTGGTGGCGCAGATTGACCGGGTTTTGCTTGCGCTGGCGCAACCTGTGGCCGGTAAACCGGCGGTGCAGCCGACCGTGGTTGCTGAGTTGGTTTATAAACCGCTGGCGCTTTGGGTATCGGGCTCATGCTGAATTGACTTCTCTAGTTCTCACGGGTCTAGTCTGACATCTCTTCATCGTCGGAATTTTCGTCGCCACTGGAATCAGACATCTCGGCCAAAGTTGCCAACACTCCGGGATTTACCACGTCCTTGCGCTTTGCTTTATGGCTCTTCTTTGGTTTGCCAACGAGCGCCAGTGTGGCTTCCTGACCGCCAAATTTACTCCCGCCTACTTTGGCACGGGCGGGCAGGTAGTTTCCATCCTTACGATTGAATTCCGCGTGGAATGTTGATTTACCGTTCAGAATCATCGAGAGTGAAGCCCGTGCATACTTATCCACACCCGGCACGCGGGAACCGTGGGATTCAATGACCTGAGTCAGTTGAATTAACGTGGACATGGCCCGCAGGGTTTCATTGGAGTATCCTTTGGGCTCAGTTCCATGATCAATTTTGGCAAGGATATCTTCGGCAATTGTCCATTCGTTATGCGGATCTTTTTGGAAGACCGCAATAATCGCATCATAATCGGATTTAACAACTGCCCCGCCAAAATCATTCTTGTTCAGACTCAAAAATGGCTGGCTACCCCATCCTCTACGAAAACTGCCCTTCAGCATGCCATCATCAATCACATTATTTTCGAAGCCATAGCTCGATGATTGCTGAAGATCAAAAATAGATCGTTCAACCACGGGCTGAGATTTTTCACTCTCATTTCGATTGTTGCTTCGTATGAGCCTGTCAATAAGATCATCCTCATCCATCTGCATTCTTTGCACAACGCCGTTTTTGCTGCCTGAATTGCCTACCGAACGAGAGGTCAATTTTGGCTGGACAGATCGATTGACCACCCCGGGAAGGTGATGTCGGGTGAATATGCCCTTGTTGGTTTCCACCTTGCCAGTGGGTGTTTGCATTCCGGGTTGAGGCTTTTGCTGCGCAGTTCGAAACACAGGTGGTGCCGGACGGTATACAGCCGGTGATGGTCTTGTTTCGATTCGGAAATTTTTGACAGGCGTGAGCTGTACGCCCAAATTGCTGCTTTGCTGTGGCCGATATACCGGAGGCGCTGGCCGAACTTCCAGTCCGGAATTGTTTGCTGCCTTTAACTGCGCGCTCATAGAATTGGCTTGGCTTGGCCGATACACCGGTGGCGCAGCCAATCGCTGCGGAGAGGACGTATAAACTGGTGGCGCCTTGGGCTTGGAGTTCATTATTTCATTAACGGGTAGACAATTTCGGATTACCGCGGCGGCTGACCCCGGCGCTCTTGAATCCCAGCTTCTGATACATTCCTACTAAAGCTTGGTTGGAAATGCTTCCTGCGCCTGGCCTCGCTTCCAGCTCTGTTGCCGAGCTTCCGTTGCGGCGCGCGCTATCCATGGCTGCTTTCATCAACATGGTTCCCACGCCATGGCGGCGATGTCCCTGCACAACTTCCAAGTCAGAGATGAATGCTTTGCCATTGTTGTAATGCACATCTACTGTGCCCACTGGGGTAGGTGAGCCTTTTGCTATAACACGAATCTGCTGGCGTCCAGACCCAACCCATACCGGCGAGCTCAACTCATACTGAGATTGTGGCTGTATTGTGGGGGCCTGTACTTTGGGCTGAGAAGCCATGCCTGCCTGTTGCGGGCGGTACACCGGTGGCGCTGCTGTGCGCGTTTTATGTTGAGAAGGGTTTGCCGGCTTTAGTTGCGCGCTGGAATTTTGCGCTTGTTTGGTCTTGCAAGCGGCGGGTGCGGCAACTCTGCTTGGAGCTGGCTTATAAACTTGCGGCGCTTTGACGATTACAGGCATTTATAAGACTTTCAGATCGGCAGCCTTCTTACATGCGATGCATTGCTGCCTTCATGCCCAGGCGGTCAGCTTCAGCTTCCAAGGCATTGTCCTGCACAACAGCGGTTCCGTTTCCAAATGGATTGCGTACACGGCCGGCGCGCTGCTGCAAGACGTGGGCTAGCTCATGGCCAAGCAGTTGTTGTCCCTGAATGCTATGCGGATTGTAGTGTCCGGGAGCAAAATGAATGTCTGAACCCCAGGTGAAAGCTATCGCGCCTATTGCGGCGACTTCAGAGCCAACGTGGATGCGCACGTCAGAAAAATCTCCTCCCAGCGCGGATTCCATCTTCGCCTGGACTTCTTTCGGCAGCACCCATCCACCCGATTTGCGCTGAAGATTTACTTCAAATGCTTCAACACCGGGTGCACTCCGCCGCTGAATACTATTCTGGTGCATGCTTCTCATGCGCTGAATAGATCCCGGAGAAAGAGTGGCTTGAATCGCCACACCGGGACGGCGTATTGTGGCCGGAGCAGGAGCCATGACTTTGGGTTGCACAGGATTCATAACAGGCTTACAGGGGGAAATGCAGGTACGATTCTAGCCCAGATCTCATTCTTGAAAAAATAAAAATTCTATAAGAAATTACCTTAGATACTCCTCTGACCAATCTTTCAAAGCTTCAACGGTTGTGGCTAAGGTTTAGCATTGAGGCGTTACTCCCTGGGTATTAGGGCTGGAAGCTATGCTTTTCCTTGTCACCCCTGGTTTCTTAGCGAACCAATCCGCCACTGATCCTACATCACAAGCCCAATCATTTGTGGAAGCGTTGTCATTCTGGTGTGCTACCAGTTGTTGTTTAGAAGAAAATTTTTGCATAGCATCACCCTGCTTGCCCGAACCCTAACCTCACAGTGTGAGCCGATTTCAAAATTGAAATAAATTGTTACTTCGGCGAGCTTCTTAAATTAGTAAGCGCTAATAGTTCCATTTTGGAACCATCTTGCCTTCATTATTATGTTTCGCATCAAGGAAGTCATAATGGCAACAGGGGAGTGAACAAAATAGAGGATTAAGAAAATGGTCAAAGAGTGTTTGGCCTGAGAAACTACTTCAGAATTCCCCTAACAGATGGACACTTATTCAGGGACTATGTAACAAACCTGATATCGGGAATCCTGCAAATCAGATAACATTCAGTTCAGACAATCACCATGGCAACCGCTTTCGGATGGCAACGGGAAAAATCGGTGGAGGAATGGCTTTTCAGTGAGGCCTTCCGCTTTGATTTTTTTCAGGCAGTCCGCTTGCTTGAGCTCATTGATTCAAAGTGCGCTCCCGTGGGCGAGGGCAGTGAGCCGGAAAATGAGCCTGTCCGCTTCAGCGCGCGTGTTGGCTTTGATTTCCCCGCCGGTGAAGTCCATGACCTGATTTCTTCAGGCGATGACTCTGCTCCGTGCATGGTGACAAACTTTCTTGGCCTTGCAGGAGTAACAGGGCCTTTGCCGGCTCCGTTTGCGGAACTGGTGCTGGAGAGAATGCGGCAGAAAGATACCGGCCTGCGTGACTTTCTGGATATCTTTAACCATCGACTGATTTCACTGATGTATCGTGCCCGCAAGGCGCACCGCGTAACGCTTTCTTCACAGTCGCCTGAAAAAGGCCCCATGGCGGATTATCTTTATGCGTTCATGGGACTGGGCGTAAGCGGCTTGCGCAATCGGATGGGCCAGCAAATGCCGGACCGCGTATTGCTTCCTTACGCCGGTCTGTTAAGCCAGCAGCCGCGGTCCGTAGTCGGGCTGAAGCACATTTTGGCTGATCATTTCCAAACATCAGTAGAGGTAGAACAATTCTCTGGCGTATGGCGCAACATTGAACCTGATCAATGGACAAGCCTGGGCGCTCTGGGAAAAAATCAGGTGCTGGGGCAAAGCGTTGTGCTGGGCACGCGTATATGGGACCAGCAAGGCCGTTTTGCGATTGTGGTGGGACCGCTTTCATTGGAGCAGTATCTGGATTTTCTTCCTGAAGGCAGTGCCTATATTCCGTTGTGTGAACTGGTCCGGTTCTACGCGGGACAGGAATTTGAGTTCCGCCTTCGTCTGAAGTTACGCGCGGCTGAAATTCCTGAGTTGCGGCTGGGCAAGGCAAAACTAGGCTGGAC
>DASRCD010000187.1:0-2735 GCA_035653315.1 Candidatus Angelobacter sp. | reverse complement strand
GTACTGGTGGTGGCTGCGGCTTTTGCCAGCGAACTTGGGGCCGTTACAACATTCGCCGGCCTGCTTACGGCGGGAATTGCCGTGGCACTGCAGAACGTGATCCTCTCCATTGCTGGATATTTCTTCCTGATCGGCAAGTATGGGGTGCGCGTGGGTGATCGTGTACAAATTGCGGATGTAAAGGGCGACGTTGTGGATATTGGCTTGGTTCGCCTGCACATTATGGAAGTTACAGGCGGCCCGGCGCCGCGTCCCACTGGACGCGTGGTTGCATTTTCAAATGCCATTGTTTTTCAGGCTAGCTCGGGGATGTTCAAGCAGATTCCCGGCACCAACTTTCTCTGGCATGAAATTACCCTCACGCTCGATCCACATAGCGACTATCGCCAGGTGGAGAAGACGATGATGGAAGCCGTAAATAAAGTCTATGCTGAATACGGCGATAAACTGGAAACGCAGCGGCGCAATGTGGAGCGTTCGTTGAATTCCACGCTTGAATCGTTTTCACCGGAGAGCCGGCTGCATTTAACGCAAACGGCGCTGGAGGTGGTGATCCGCTATCCAGTCGAGTTGGGGAATGCCGGAGAGATTGATGACCGCATCACGCGTGAGCTGCTGAATGCCATTGAACGCGATCCCAAGCTGCGCCTTCAGGTTTCCGCCGGCCCTAGCATCAAAGTGGAAGAAGAGGCTGCCCAGCCCGCAAAAAGCTGAGCAAGAATAATTTTGAGCGATTTGCCGAGGGGCCACTAAACTAAGAAAGTCCGCGGAACTTGTTAAGAGGGCCAAAAATAAAGCACGGCTTGTATTTCAATGCTGCAAGTTCTCTGCGGCGAGCGTGTGGAGGAAACCACATGAAAACCGTTTTTGTGATTGGCGCAGGTCCGGCGGGCATGTTTGCCGCACAAAAAATCGCCCAGGGCGGGCATGAAGTCATCATCCTGAATCGTGACATTAAGCCCGGCGGTCTGGCCGAGTACGGCATCTATCCCACCAAAGACAAAATGAAGATCGGATTGCGCAAGCAGTTTGCCAAGGTGCTGAGTTTGCCAAACGTGCATTACTTTGGCCATGTTCCGGTCAGCAACCAATCAGCCATTTCCATTCCTGAATTGCAGCAGCTCAAGCCTTCCGCCATTGTTTTTGCCGTGGGCGCACAGGGTACAAAGAAGCTTGGGCTTCCCGGTGAAAATGCGCTAGGCGTTTACGCTGCTAAGGATTTTGTTTACAGCTATAACCTGCTTCCTCCTTTTACTTCCCATGATTTTTCCACCGGCAAGCGCGTGGCAATTATTGGCATGGGCAATGTAATGGTGGATATTGCCCGCTGGCTGCTGATTGATGCGCCGCAGAAAACAGCGGAAGAAGTAATTGTTGTGGCGCGGCGCGGGCCGTTTGAGGCCAAGTTCGACAAAAAAGAGTTTGATTATATTGAAGAGTTTCTTGACCGCAGGGCCTTTGATGAAGAGTTGCACCGCATTCAGCCGCAGCTTTCTTCCATAGGGCAGGACATCAGCAAACTGGCGGAGGAAACGTTTCCGGTGCTGGCGGCTCCGGCGGAAGACCATCCGCAAGGCAAGCCGCGATTGCGTTTTCGCTTCCTTTGCTCACCGCAGGAAATCCATGCCGATGCCGGCGGCCGCATCAGCAGGCTCACGGTGACGGAAAATATTTTGTCTGAGCGCGATGGCAGCATCATTTGCAAGGCAACGGAGCAAACAGCGGACCTTGCTGTGGATACCATGATTTTTGCCATTGGCGATGTTGCCGATCCGGCGCTTGGATTGCCCTATGGCCGGGACAGTTACGTGATGAATCCTGATCAAAGCGACCCAAAGCGCGCCGCTTATGAATTGTTTGATCCGCGGAGCGGTAAAGTGCTGGAGGGAATGTACGCGGTGGGCTGGGCCCGCAGAGCCAGTGATGGGCTTGTGGGCATTGCGCGGCACGATGCGGAAGTTGGGGCCATGCATGTGCTGGAATATTTAAAGACCGCGCATGAGAGCAGCTTCAATGCGGCGCAGATGCAGGGGCTTCTACAGAGCAAGGGGCTGCAGGTTGTGAACAAGGCAGACCTTGAATGCCTGGGCCGCGTGGAAGAGCGCATAGCCCTGGAGCGTGGTATTCCATGGTTCAAATTTGCGGAAGACGAGGCCATGCTGGTGGCGATTGCAGCGGAGAAGACAAAAGCTGTTACAGTTTGAAGCCGCGAATTAACACGAAAGACGCGAATTTTTGTTGGATATAAAATGATTGCGTCTTCCTGCTGCTCACGATTACATTCATTAATGGATGCCTGCCTGGGACCCCAATTTATATTTGAAATACGCCAATGAGCGCGCGCGGCCCGCTGCTGATTTAATCGCACAAATCCATCTGGAAAATCCCACGCGCATCGTGGACCTGGGCTGTGGCCCGGGTAACAGCACGGAGCAATTGCATGATCGCTGGCCCAATGCCGAAATCGCCGGCGTCGACAACTCCCCGGAAATGTTGGCGCAGGCCAAGGCCAAACATCCTGATTGGCAGTGGATATTGGGTGACATAGTAGGCTGGAAGCCAGAGCCTGCCGTTGATCTGATCTTTTCCAATGCCGCGTTTCATTGGGTTCCCAGCCATGCCACGCTGTTCCGCAGCCTGATCAACGGGGTAACTCCCGGAGGAGTGCTGGCGGCGCAGATGCCTGACAACTTCCATTCGCCAGCGCACCGCGTGATTCAGGAAGTGGCCCTGCA
>DASRCD010000186.1:0-5037 GCA_035653315.1 Candidatus Angelobacter sp. | reverse complement strand
CTGCTCCGCCTGCAAAACAAATTTCACGCCCATCGGTGACACGGCGGCGCGCACCGCATCCGCCTGATGGCCGATGATTACATAAATATCCTGTGGCGATACGATTTGTTGCGAGGCTTTGATTACATGCGCCAGCAGCGGCTGCCCGGCAATTTCATGCAGCACTTTCGCGCGCTTTGATTTGAGCCGCGTGCCTTTACCCGCCGCCATGATCACAATGGCAAATCCGGGAACATTGTTCATTTTCTGGTCAGGCATACGCCAATCATCTTAAAGCTTGGGAGGCCATAGTGGCCGCATGGCCGGAGAAATTTGCCAATCGCAGCAGCTCCTGGCAGAGACGGTCTGTTGCGTGGCGGGCGAAATGCTGCTCCGTAATGAAGTTGCCGGCAATGCATTTCACACCCAGTTGCTCAATCGCAGGAATATCCGCTTGCACCTGCTCGGCATGCTCCTCGGCATAGCGTTCTCTCATGCTGGCAGAAACGGGGGCCGTATTCACCAGGGCATAATCGAATATCCTGCTTGGTGAGTGAGAGTAAATGGCCTTGATATGGTCGGAGGCTTTCATGTTGAGGCTTTCATTGGCCTCAGTCATCAGGTTGCAGATATAAACTTTCACGGCCCGCGAGGCCGCAATTGCTTGCGGTATGCCACGCACCAGCAGGTTGGTGACAAGGCTGGTAAAGAGGGAACCGGGGCCCATGGTGATCACGTCTGCCTGCGCAATTGCTTCCAGTGTCTGCGGCAATGGCTCAGGATCGGCTGGAACCATGATCAGTTCCACAATGCGATGTGTGCTGGCGTTGATGTTTGTTTCACCCAGAACATGCGAGCCATCATCCATAATGGCTTCAAGCTGCACATTGGCAGAGGTGGCAGGAAGAATATGTGCGCGCGTGGCCAGGATTTCCGATGCCTGTTTGACCGCCACGGCGAAATCACCGGTCATTGCAGTGAGCGCGGCAAGAAACAAGTTGCCGAAGTTGTGGCCTTCCAGGTCGCCGGAACTGGTAAAACGATATTGAAAAAGTTTGGAGATCAGGTTCTCATCTTCTGAAACAGCCACCAGGCAATTGCGGACATCGCCGGGAGGAAGCATGCCAAGCTCGCGGCGCAGGCGGCCGCTGGAGCCGCCGTCATCGCTTACCGTGACAATGGCAGTCAGATCGGAAATGAAAGGGCCGGTGGGAACTTCTCCGGCGTGGACTGTATATCGCTTGAGTCCCTTAAGAAGAGTTGAGAGTCCAGTACCGCCTCCAATGGCAACAACACGAATACCGCTGCCGGAAGGGCCGCGATTCGAGGCTGCATTAGGCGTCATCTGGTTGGCTTCAGCGCTTCCTTTGATCGGAACTGGAAGGCGCGGGGTCAGAAGGTTCCGGATATAACAATTCTGTAAAGCGGGGATCATCCGCCATGTTCTGAAAGTCAGAATCATTGCGCGCCTGAAAGCGGTTCTGCGGGTTCAAACGAATGGCTTCACTCAGGTTCTTCAATGAAGCTTCAACCTGTCCGGTGAGGCAATCGACAACAGCCATGCCATAAAAAGCAAAATCAGCGCCGGTGTTTTGCTTAAGGATTTTTTCCATGTGCACGCGGGCCTGGTCGTATTGCCCGGAATTCATCAGAGAAACGGCGTAATCAAAGTGTTCTTCCTGGGTCTTGAATGAAGTGGCAGAGCCGGCCAGTTGCTGGTTGCAAAGATTCAAATGGACGCGGGCACGGTCCAGCAGCTCTTTCTGGCCGCTGGCAATGATCTTCTCCAGAAGGGTCTTTGCTTTGTCGAATTTATGCTCCTGCATCGCTTTCACAGCAGCTTCATAGTTTTGCACAGCCTGTGCAAAACCAGGATCTTGCTTAAAAACCGGTTTCGGCTGAGGAGCAGGTGACTTCTTACCAGACATCTTCGTTCTATTCCTAAAATGTTTTATTTGTGTCACTTAGCAGGAGTATAAGAAACAATTCCTGCTGCTTTCTTCTTCATCCTGTTGTTGCCTTGCGACCCAAGGCAGAGTGGCGGAAAAATCAGGCTGTGGAAATTGCAAGATCCGGCGTCCCGCCAGCCCTAGGGCTGCTTAGGGTTGCAGTCTTTATACGCAGAAATTGTAAAGGCGTCAACTGCACCACTTAAGGTGCGATTTTATTTGCTGGCAGTGACGTTCTGAAGATCGACCATTTTAAAATCGCCGCGAATGATGCCGTCACGGATCATCTTAGGTGACCATCCTTTTTGGGATTGCCGGGACGCATACAAGGCTTCCTGCATGCACGTGCCGCAATTGCCGCCATGCGTTCCTTCAAAGCAGCTACGCAGGCTGGTGTGGCCGTGGTTGCGATCACAGTAGCAATAGCAAGGCATCTGGTAAAACACAGAAGAAGAACGTGCGGCCGCTTTATAAGCTTCTGTTTGAGCGGGAGCAATGAATCCCTGGGCAGCCAAGTCCTTTTGCGTCAGGATGGGAGGCAGCTTGGCTGTGGCTGCGGGCGCAGTAGCATGAAACGCGGGAGTGGTGCCTGGCGAGCTAGTAAGCTGTGCGTGTGTCATGACAGCGGCAAGTACAAGGACGAGTACACCAAAAAAGGGTTTCATAACACACCCATTTTACTCCAGAATGGATATACCTCAACTTGAGAAAGAAGCCGAAAATCTACGTATAATCAATTTGGGAATAATGCTGAATGGAAACTCCCGAACCAGTAGTTAATCCAGCCCAGCCGGAAGCTGGGCCCACTCCCGCAAGCAGCCTTAGAACCTTGCGCGCCTGGGCACGCGATTTATTCTTTTCCATTTTGGTTTCATTTTTCATCATCCTGTTTGTCTATCAACCGGTAAAAGTTGAAGGCGGAAGCATGGAGCCCGGTCTGGAAGACCAGGAACGCATCTTCATCAACAAGCTGGTTTACCGGTTTGAAAGCATTGAACGTGGCGATATTGTTGTATTCCATTATCCCCGCGACACACGCAAGAGTTTTATCAAGAGAGTGATTGGCTTGCCAGGAGACCATGTGCGCATTGCGTACGGCAGGATTTACCTGAACGGCAAGCTGTTGCTTGAGCCTTATGTGCCGTCAGACTATCTGGATGCCAAGTCTTACAGTGAAATGATTGTTCCGCCGGGCAGTTATTATGTTTTAGGAGACCATCGCTCCATGTCCAATGACAGCCGTGATTTCGGCCCGGTGGCACGCGGATACATTTACGGCAAAGCTGTATTCGGCTACTGGCCCATGGAAAAGCTGGGCGTGCTGCGTTAAATCAAATGTTCAAAAAAATCAAAGTTGCCATGATTCGCAAGTTTGCCCGGAAGCGCCTGGGCAAAGACATTGCTCCGCTCAGCACGATTGCCACTCATCCGGACGTGCTAGTTGCCTACGCGCAGTACAATCTCGCGCTGGACAAAACCAGCCTGGTCCCCGCGAAATTAAAAGCTATGGGACAGATACGCGCAGCCAAGCTGGTGGAATGCCCTTTTTGAATTGACATCAATTCTGCCGGCGGCAGACGAGAAGGCATAAGCGATGATCAAATTCGCAACCTGAACTGGTACCAGGAAAGCGATTTGTTTAGTCCTGATGAAAAGCTGGTTTTGGAATTAGCAGATGCTATCACAGCGACTCCCGCAAAGGTCACGCCGGAACTGAGAGAACGATTGCAGAAGCGCTTTTCCACGCCGCAGCTGGTGGAATTGGCCGCAGCCATTGCATGGGAGAATTACCGCGCGCGGTCAAACCGTGTATTTGGGTTTGAAAGCGAAGGATTTTACAAACCTGCTGGCGAGCAACTGGCACAAAAAGGCGGGAAGTAAACAGACTACGATTGTTATTCGTAGCGCAGGCAGACCATGGGATCAATGCGCGCTGCCCGGCGTGCAGGAATATAACTGGCAAAAAAAGCAACCGCCACCAGCAACAAAGTAATCGCAGCAAAAGTAAACGGATCTGTAGCGGGGACGCCAAATAGAAAGCTGCTGATTACGCGCGAGAAGGCGAAGGCGGCAATCAATCCAATGACGACTCCCACAAATGCAAGCACCATGCCCTGTTTTACCACCAGCATGGTAATGCCTTGTTGAGTTTCACCCAATGCCATGCGAATCCCAATCTCACGCGTTCCCTGACTGACAAGATGGGCCATGATGCCGTAAATGCCCAGCATAGCCAGAACCATGGCGAGGGCGGCAAAGATGCCGAGCAGAATTGTAGAGAAGCGCCGCCGGGCAAGTGAACCGGCAATGCGCTGCTCCATGGTAAGTACGCGATAAACCGGCAGGTCGCGATCAAATTCATGAAGCTCATGATTGACCGCAGAGGTAAGCGAAGCAGGATTGCTGCTGGTACGGAGAACCACGTTCATCGTCCGGCTGATGAACTGGCTTTGCGGCATGTAAAACGCAATGCGCGAATCAGAATCAAGCTTGTCCTGCTTGATGCGCCCTACCACGCCTACCACGGTGGCCCACTCCCGTTTGGCAGACAGATCGCCAAAGCTGATGCGCTTGCCTAATGGATCTTCATTGGGCCAGAGCTGTTGCGCCATAAATTCATCCACAATCAACACGTGCGGCTTATCAGCAGTGTCGTCATCGTTAAAGAGACGCCCTTTGAGCAAAGGAATCTGCATAACCTCAAAATAATGGCCGCTCGTAATGCGCTCATCGGCATTGATGAATTTTTCACCCGGAGGGAGAACATGGCCTTCTACGGTGATTGGCCCCGAAGAAACCATTTCGCTCAACGGAAGTATGGAAATACCTCCGGCAGCCGTGACACCGGGGAGCCGCTCAAAGCGCTCCCACAGTTGGCGATATGCGGCGCGCACGAATTGGGGGTCTCTATATTTATCCCCGCTCATAGTGAGTTCAAGCGTGAGCACGTTATGAGGGTTGAATCCGGGGGGAACATTTTCCAGGCGCATGAAACTGCGAAGCAGCAAGCCGGCCACAATCAGCACCACAACGGAGATAGCAAGCTCTGAAATAACCAGCAGACGCCGCAAGTTGTTGCCTCGGCCCCACACGGCGCTGTTGCCGGATG
>DASRCD010000185.1:0-6195 GCA_035653315.1 Candidatus Angelobacter sp. | reverse complement strand
ACCAGGATTATCACTGGCATTACCGCCCTGGGGGCCACGGCCCTGAGCACCGCCACACTTCCATATTTTTCTCAAATGACGGCTGACAGGGATTGGACAGGATGCCGCCATACCCTAAAACGATATTCGGTTTTGATCATTGGGATCACGGTTCCGTTTACGCTGGCCTTTATTGCCTGTTCACGTCCACTGATCAGGGTTCTCTACCAGCGTGGCGCATTCACTGCCGCAGACACAGAGATGGTGGCTCATGTCCAATCGTTTTTTGCTATCCAGATTCCTTTTTTGATGTTGTGCGCGCTGCTGGTGCGATTCGTGTCTGCCATTAAAAGGCACGACCTTCTTCTGTATGGTTCTGCTATCAATCTCGCGGTAAATATTGTTCTAAACCTTGCATTTGTAAAAAAATGGGGTGTTGCAGGCATTGCCCTCGCGTCTTCAATGGTTTATGTTGTGTCATTCGCATTTTTATCCATTGCAATTATGTGGATTCTGGCCCAAAAGAGTTCACCAGTGCCGGAACCTGTGCAGGTCCATCAGGTTAGCAAGTGAGTCTCGCGCGAATTGTCCTGGTAATTCCCTCTTTGGAGCGGGGGGGAGCGGAGCGTGTGCTTTCAATTTTGGCCAATGCATGGGCCAGTGATGGCCGGATTGTAACAATTTTAATTTTGAACCGGGGAAGTATGGCTGCTTATCCGCTTAGTTCCTCAGTTACCCTTGAAAATCTTGGCCTACCAAGCCAGCCTGCGAACAATTCAGGTATTAAATTGCTGAGATTGGTTTTACGAGTGGCTGCAATACGAAAGGCTATACGCAAGTCTAAGCCTGATATTGTGATTAGTTTTCTTGACCGTACCAATGTTCTTACGCTGCTGGCTACACGAGGCCTTGGTGTACCTGTAATCGTTTCTGAGCGGTGTGACCCACGCCAGAATTATATTGGCGGTACATGGGAAGTACTTCGCCGAATTGCATATAAATGGGCAGATGCCTTGGTTTGCCAGACAGATGCTTCTTTATCCTGGTTTTTTGAACGTATCAAGGTTCGAGGTTACGTTATTCCGAATCCGGTGATGGTCCCACAAGAATGTTCCATTAAAAAAAAGCTGGATGGTCAAGCGCAATTGCGCACGATTTTGGCAATGGGACGCCTTACGAGGCAAAAAGGCTTCGATTTGTTGATTGATGCATTTGCACAAATTGCCGGAAATCATCCTGACTGGGTGCTTAAAATCGCCGGCATTGGCCCTCTCTATTCTGAGCTAATGAAGCAGATAGAAGCACTTGGTCTAGGTTCCAGAATATATTTTCTCGGTGAAGTTGCTGATTCATATTCCTTGTTACGAGCGGCAGACTTATTTGTCCTTTCCTCTCGATTTGAGGGGTTTCCCAATGTCCTGTGTGAGGCCATGGCCTGTGGGCTGCCTGTTATCAGTTTTGATTGTATTGGTCCGAGGGAGATAATCCGGCACAATATAGATGGCATTCTGGTGCCGCCGGAAGATATAGCTGCTCTGGCCGCGATTATGAATGACTTGATAAATAAACCAGAAGAGCGGCAACGTCTGGCGGCCAGGGCACCGGAAGTGATAGACCGCTTCAGCAAAGACAAAGTTCTATTATTATGGGAGCAACTCTTTAGCAAAGTGCAAAAGGCCATTTGATGGTCAATACAGAATGAATAAAACCGACAAAATTTTTGTTGCGGGGCATCGTGGTCTGGTAGGGTCTGCTATGCTGCGCCGGCTTCAGGACTTAGGGTTCACAAATCTTATCACCAGATCCCATGCTGAACTGGACCTTCTGGATGCGGTTACCGTAGAAAAATTTTTTGATGAGGAACAGCCCCGGCATGTGGTTTTGGCTGCGGCCCGGGTTGGCGGCATTCTAGCAAATGCCAGTTATTCCGCCGAGTTTATCCGGGAAAACATCCTGATCCAGACGCATGTGATCCACCAGGCTTATCTGCACGGAGTGGAAAAATTACTCTTCCTGGGATCATCCTGTATTTACCCGCGAGACTGTCCTCAACCCATCCGGGAAGAATATTTTTTGACCGGGCCTCTGGAGAAGACGAACTCCGCGTATGCGGTCGCCAAAATTGCAGGCGTGGAGATGTGCCATGCTTATAACCGGCAGCATGGCACAAAATATTTATGTGTGATGCCCACGAATTTATATGGCACGGCAGACAATTTTGATCTGGAAACATCTCATGTTTTGCCTTCAATGATCCGCAAGTTTCATGAAGGCAAGATCAACCGAGCTCCAGTTGTTTTGTGGGGGACAGGGACACCACGACGCGAGTTTCTCCACGCCGATGATATGGCTGATGCCTGCGTTCATGTCCTTATGCAACCGGAAGATCGCCTGAGGGGCTTGTTCAAAGCAGACGAACCACCATTGATAAATATAGGATGTGGCCAGGACCAGACGATTCAAGAGCTTGCCGCACTTGTAGCTGACGTGGTCGGCTATAAAGAAGAACCGCAATGGGACCGCTCCAAACCTGATGGCACTATACGCAAGCTGCTGGATGTTTCTAGGCTTACCGCATTGGGGTGGCGACCGCGCATCGGCCTGCGTGAAGGTATTCACGCAGTCTATAAACGTTTTCACCAGCACGCCACTGTTGCGCAATGAAACTCCATCTTGGTTGTGGAAAAAAGCATATCCCTGGGTTCATCCATGTGGATGTTGAAGATTTTCCCCACATCGATTTTCGGATGCCGGTCAACCATCTGAGCTTCGCAAAAGATGCTTCAGTGGAGTTGATTTATGCTTCCCATGTTCTTGAGCATTTTGGCCGGCACGAGTTGGACCAGGTATTGCACGAATGGTTTCGAGTTTTGCGTAAAGGCGGCGTATTGCGTGTCGCGGTGCCGGATTTTGAAGCAGTGGCCATGCGTTATGGAAGCACCCATGAGCTGAGTGAATTGATCGGTCTTGTGAGTGGAGGGCAACGGAACGAATACGATTTTCACAAGATGGTCTTTGATGAAAGACTTCTTCGCTCACGTCTGCTGCAAACAGGTTTTAGCTCTGTTGCCCGCTATGACTGGCGGAACACAGAACATGCCTGGCTGGATGACTATTCGCAAGCCTATTTGCCTCACTTGGACAAGGAACATGGTCAACTGATGAGCTTGAATATGGAGGCCGTGAAATAGTGGCAAAACAGCCGGTTCTCACATGAAAAAAGCTTGCATTTTCAGTTTTCCCCGCATGGAAAATTTTCATGGCTACTTCATAGATAGCCATGACCCTGCCCCCTATTTTCCCGGTAAGAATGGGCAAGCGGCCTATCGCAGTATGGTGGAATCCAAGGCGCTTGATCAACTTTACCGGGACCGTGATCCCAGATACATGCGATTCATCGGCGACTTTATTAATAAATTTAGGAATGCCGATCTGCTGGTGATAGGAACGTACAATCCAATTCATCCTGAAATCCTGTCGCGCGAGTTTAAAAATACGACAAAAATTCTCTGTTTTGGAGATGATCCGTTTTCCACGTATATCCGCGGCATTGCTTATCTATGGGCTTTTGATGGAGCTTTTTATATCACGCCCAGTTACAACGAAAATTTTTTGTTTAAAGACGCGCTAAAACGATGGGGTTGCGAGCATAGCCATTGGTGGCCGCTGGTTTTTCCTAACGCGCATGCCAGAAGCGGAGATGAATTGTGGCCGCTTGCTGCTCCGCGCCTTCAGGCTGAAAAGTGCGGCGATGCTTTTTTTAAAGACCGGGATTTAGATTTAATTTATGTAGGTGCGGCTTACAGTTCCAAGATGGACAGGCTTGCCCGGTTCAAAAAGAAATTTGGCAAGCGTATGCAGATTTACGGGAGATGGCCTTATGCAGGATATGTCGGCGCTCTCCGCGGAATTAAGGGAAAGCCGGCGCTCTGGTCGAGGATTACCGGAATTTCCAATCAAAAACGGGCAGAGCTTTATTGCCGCACAAAAATAGGAATCAATATGCATCTTTCTGACATGCCAATGGAAACCGGAAACGCGCGCATGTATGAAACTCCGGCACATGGAATGCTTTTGTTGTGCGATAAAGCTGGAATGAATGCGCATGAACAGATTTTTACGCCGGGTAAAGAAGCGGTTTTCTATGATTCCACGGATGATGCCATCGATAAAATTGAATATTATCTAACACACAACGATGAACGGGAACGCATCGCGAAGGCAGGATTTGAAAGAGCGCACCGCGATTATGACGGAGAGACCAACCTCAAAAAGTTTCTGGACTGGACTGAATCAGTTCCCCGCAAAAAATACCCGCTTTAAAGAAAAACAGGTTGGGAGGTCCCAACCTGTAGTAAACCCGCATGTCATCAAGAACTTATTGTTGTGGTGCTGGCGAGATGGTGCCGCAGCTGTTGGTGCCGCTCTGGCGGTTGTTTCCAAATGAGAAGAAGCTGGCACCGCCGGCGTTATTCATTCCACAAGCAGTATTTGAAGCTAGATTTGAAAATGCGACATTGGCTGTTCCACCGGGGGCGGCAGTGACGCCATTAGTGTTGAAATCGGAACTGCTGAAAGAGACATTTAACTGGGAATCGCTGGTTGCTGCATCATCAGCCTTCAGGCCGTCTGCCGTTGCCTTGGAGACAAATGAATTTGTCACCACAACACGGCTGTGCTGGGCCGCTTCAATCCCAATGTTATCCAGGATAACTCTTGTATTGTCGATGCCGACTACGACAGCCGGTGTTTGAGCATTGGCTGCCCTGATTCCCACTCCATTATTGTTTTTGAAAACAGAATCAAGAACGTGGACGGAAGCGGATGTCGCTTGGTTTAATGCAATATCCAGACCGTTTTGTGTGAAGCCAAAGATATAGCAGCTTTCGATATTGAGGTCTTTTCCTGAAAGGAAGCGAACGCCATTTAATCCTGTGCCAATTCCATTGAAACGCAGGTTTCTCAAGATCACAACATCACTTGGGCCGGCCTGAACCACAATTCCGTTGGTTCCGCTCACCAGCACTGAAGCAACCTGTCCACCGCCACCGTCAATGGTGATGGCTTTTGTAATGGTTAATGCGCCGTATCCTGCTGGATCCAGAGCGTCGATTTCACCGCCTGCAGCTGTTTTGGAAATGGCGCCAGCAAAGGTTTTGCAAGGGGCTGTCCGGCTGCATGGGTTTGCGTCATCACCCACGCCTGAAACCCAGGTACGGGTGGCTTGACCATACATCATGGAGGTACTCAATGCTGATAGCGCCAAAAACTTAATCAAATTTGCTTTCATTTGTCATCTCTCTTTCTGCTGATTAGCGCAGAAGTCTCCCAACAGGCGGTATAGCCTTGTGAATCACTCCAAACAATATGGATTGGGTTCTGCTGCTGGATTAGTGTTGCTTGTGAATACAACGTATCATGATTGCTGTTGAATTATTCGTACCGATTTGGGAAAACCAAATAAACTTTGGTAATACAATTCATGGGCTTAAGGCTAAATATTAAATTCTGTTCATGGAGTCATGGTGAGCGCCGAATCGAATAACAAGACAATTGAAAGTGCTTATAACCAGAATGAAACCCCATTGCCTGATGAGGTACGGTTTGCCTTTGGGAAAAACTGGCAAAGGTTTCTCACCTATCTTGATGATGAACGAATTGCCGAGGCAGAGAAATCACTGCAGACGATGCTCCAGACAAATGATTTAACAGGGAAGACATTTCTTGATATTGGTAGTGGAAGCGGTCTGTTCTCCCTTGCTGCCATGCGGCTGGGCGCCAGCCATGTGCATTCTTTTGACTATGATCCCCAGAGCGTTGCCTGCACGCAGGAACTCAAGCGGCGTTACTTCCCAGAACGAGCGAACTGGGTCATTGAGCGGGGAAGTGTGCTGGAGCAGGAATATCTTTTGCAATTGGGAAAATTTGACGTGGTGTATTCCTGGGGTGTTCTTCACCATACGGGAAATATGTGGAAGGCCCTTGAGAATGTCAGTTCAATGCTGGCAAAGAACGGACAATTGTTTATTGCCATTTATAACGATCAGGGCCGGCGTTCTTTAGGTTGGAAAAAAGTAAAAAAACTTTATTGTTCCAGCATTTTCTGGCGTTTTCCTATCATCGGATTGTTTGGCGCAAACATCCTCATCCGAGGCTTTCTTAAAGATATTCTTCTTCTCAAGAATCCATTTCGCCGATTCCAGGAGTACAAAAAGG
>DASRCD010000184.1:0-7989 GCA_035653315.1 Candidatus Angelobacter sp. | reverse complement strand
GCAATCTTATACGCGATGATCCCGTCTTTCACGTCTTTCGCATTCGGCAGGCCAAGATGCTCTTTGGGCGTAACGTAGCAGAGCATGGCTGCGCCGTGCCAGCCAATCATTGCCGCGCCGATAGCGGAAGTAATGTGGTCATAACCGGGAGCAATGTCTGTTACCAGCGGCCCAAGTACGTAGAACGGAGCGCCGTGGCACCACTCTACTTCTTTATCCACCTGCTCCTTGATCTTATCCAGCGGAATATGGCCGGGGCCTTCAATCATCACCTGCACATCGTGCTCCCAGGCTTTGCTGGTAAGTTCGCCCAGCGTGCGCAATTCGGCGAATTGCGCCTCATCGCTGGCATCGGCAATGCAGCCCGGCCGCAGGCCGTCACCCAGCGAGTAAGACACGTCATACTTCTTCAGGATTTTGGTGATGTCGTCAAAGCATTCATAAAGGAAATTCTGCTTGTGATGGTGGGCCATCCACTGCGCAAGGATTGCGCCGCCACGGCTCACGATTCCAGTAATGCGCTTGGAAATCAACGGCAGATATTGCACCAGCACGCCGGCATGGATGGTCATATAATCCACGCCCTGCTGCGCCTGCTCTTCAATCACCTCCAGCATCAGGCTGGCATTCAGGTCTTCAATGCGCTTTACCCGCGAAACGGCTTCGTAGATGGGCACAGTGCCAATGGGAACAGGTGAATGCCGCAGGATGGCTTCGCGTATTTCATGAATGCCGCCGCCTGTGGAAAGGTCCATGACAGTATCCGCGCCAAAATGGACTGCCGTATGCAGCTTTTTGAGTTCCTCATCAACATTGGAAGTGATGGCGGAATTCCCGATATTTGCGTTGATCTTGCACAGCGATTCCACCCCTATGGCCATTGGCTCCAGTTCAGGATGGTTGATGTTGGCCGGGATAATCATCCGGCCGGCGGCGATCTCATCGCGAACCAGCTCAGGCTTCAGGTTCTCACGCTCCGCCACATAGAGCATCTCTTCTGTAATCAAGCCTTTGCGGGCAAAATGCATCTGGGAGACATTGTCATCCCCGGTGCGGGCGGCATGTTCGCGGCGGCGGACAATCCATTCTTCACGGGGTTTTACGGTTTTGGCTTCGCTCTGGGGGGTGCTGTGGGTTGTACTCATGGATTCACCTTAAGAAGTCTGAATTGTTATTATACCTGCCGCAAAACTTGCGTGTTACCGCCGTAACGCGCCATCATTAAGACTCTTGACCCGCGTTGCAAGCGGGGATACCCTTTGAAGAGCCATGTCATCTCAAAGCAGCAAAATTCTTCGTTTTGGGGGCGCAATTGCCATCATTGTGCTCTCCCTGGGCTACCTTGCGTACACGGGTGTGCAGGAGAGCAAGAGCTATTACGTCACTATTAAAGAGCTGCACGGCATGGATGACAAAGTTTATTCACGCAAGCTGCGCGTTGCCGGCAATGTGCTGCCTGGCTCAATCCACCAGAACGGCACCAATGCTGATTTTGTTTTAGTGGAAAAAGACGAGAAGCAGCACATAAATGAAACGCTGCGCGTGGTTTACAAAGGTTCCGAGCCGCCGCCTGATACGTTCAAGGACAACTCGCAAGCCCTGGCACTTGGCGTTTACAAGCGCGATGGCGTTTTCTACGCGAATGAGGTGCAGGCAAAATGCGCATCAAAATACGCCCCGCAGCAGGAACAACCCGGAGCGCCTGCTCAACCCGCTCAGCCCCAGTCGAAAGGTTACTGAGGTCGACTGCTGATTACTGACGCGCCTCCTGTCCGGACTGAGAACGTCTCAAAAATTTATGGCCGCACCGCCGCGGTAAGAAAAGTCTCGCTTGAATTGCAGGCGGGGCGGTTTTACGTTTTGCGCGGCGAAAACGGCGCGGGAAAATCCACGCTGCTGCGCATGATCGCCGGATTGAATGAACCCACCGAAGGCAGTATTCATATCTTTGGCATTCCTAACAAACAGGCGCTTGATCGCGTGGGATACATGGCGCATGCACCCCTTCTCTATGAAGAGCTGGACGGCCTGGAAAATCTGCGCTTCTTTGCCCAGCTTTACGGCATGGATTCCGATGAGCCTCTGGTGAAAGCCATGGAGCGCGTGGGGCTTGATCCTAAGCTTTCCCGCCGGGTAGGACAATATTCGCAAGGGATGCGGCAGAGGCTATCTTTGGCTCGCGCGATCTTTCATTCGCCCAAATTGCTTCTGCTGGATGAGCCTTTCTCCAACGTTGATCCTGATTCTGCCGCGCAGATTGCCAGGTTGTTGGCCACCATGCGGACACAGGGAAATACGATTCTGCTGGTAACCCATCAACTGGGTCTTCTGAGCGAACTGGCGGACGAATTCATCCTGCTTTCCCACGGAGTCCTGGTGGACCGGGGCGCTCTGAGCAAAGGCCAGTCATGAACGCTTCCATTACAAGGCTGAGCTGGATCAACGTAGCTAAAGACCTGCGCCTGGAGTGGCGCTCGCGCGATGTCTTTAACTCCATGATGTTCTTTGCTTTGGTGGTAGTGGTGGTGTTCAGCTTTGCTTTTGAGCGCGATGATTCGCGTCCGGTAATGGGCGGGCTGATCTGGGTGGCTTTTCTCTTTTCCACCACCATGGCGCTGAACCAATCCTGGGCGCGCGAACTGCGCAACGGCGTTCTGGACGCCTACCGGGTCTCTCCGGCCCCGGCAGAAGCGCTCTTTTTGGGTAAGGTTTTAGGTAACTTTATTCTTATTCTTCTGCTGGAATGCCTGATGGCCCCGCTGTTTGTGATCTTTTACAATTTAAGTTCAGTTGGGCCGCTATGGCAGTTGGGAGTGATTGCGCTGCTTGGGACGTGGGCGCTGGTGGTGAATGGAACGTTTTTTGCCGCCATGTCCATCCGCACCCGCAACCGCGAACTGATGCTCCCTTTGCTTCTGCTGCCGATTTCGATCCCGGCGGTGTTGACCATGGTCACGGCCACAACGCAGGTGCTGACGGGCGAAGGAGCTCCGGCGGTGCAGATGAAATTCCTGGCAGGATACTGCGTGGTGTTTACCACGGCATGCTTTCTGTTATTTGAAACGGTGTTAAACGCAGAATGAAAACCAAATTATTTTTCGTCTTCGCTGCCTTTTGCTGTGCCTTCCTGGCTTATGGAACGTATCAGGCACTGGTGGTTGCGCCAACGGAAGAGACCATGGGCGACGTGCAGAGGATTTTCTACGTCCATGTGCCAGCGGCCACGGTGGGCTTTACGCTGTTCTTCGTCAACTTTATTGCCTCACTTGCTTACCTCTGGAAGCGCAGCCCCAAGGCAGACGCGCTGGCTGCCGCCTCAGCCGAAGTTGGGGTTGTTTTCTGCTCAGTAGTTCTGATCACAGGCCCTATCTGGGCGCGTTATGCATGGGGCGTCTGGTGGTCGCCGTGGGACATGCGCCTGAACACCACGCTTATGCTGTGGCTGCTTTATGTGAGCTACCTGATCCTGCGCAAGTCTTCCACTGGAAGCTCAACCTCGGTTCTAGCTTCAGCGCTGGCGGTATTTGCCTTTCTTGATGTGCCCATTGTTTACATGGCGAACCGCTGGTTCCGCACCCACCATCCCGCGCCGATGATCGGCACTCCCAACCTGGATCACCGGATGCAGAACATCCTTTTCATCAACATGCTGGCGTTCCTGGTTTTCGGATCACTGATTGCATGGTTCCGCTACGAGCTGGAGCGCACCACGCAAAAAATCAATGCAGCGCATGTTCGCAGGGCCGCTACGGGTGGCGCGGCGATGCTGGCACTGCCTGCCATGTTTCTTGCCACGCCGAACCACGTAAACCCCACGGCTTATCTGTGGGGCGGATACCTTGCGGCATGGGGCATCTATGTGGGCTATCTGCTGTTTCTGATGAGCAAGCTGGCAAAGCTGAAGAAAGAGACTGCGGAGCTATAGAGCTTACAAATCGCCGCCGGTCCGTGCGCAAAGCTGGTGAATATGGTCAGCACTTCTGTTTTTACCTAGAATTTACAGAGTTTTCCCTGAGAGAAGCCCTGTTTATCCCCATGGCCTGAGGCTCGGAAAATCTAATGTTTTCAGGCAGAAAACGCATTTTCGCAGCCCTTAGTTCTAACGTTACCGTGGTTCATCAACTCTGGATAAAGCGCGTGAATTAGGGGTAAAATTCTCTATAAACCGCCACTCACTAATATTCATGCGGAGAAGTTTCATCACAAAGGAACCTGGCATTATGATGTCAAGAATTTGGGCAGTTGTGCTCGGCTGTGCAATGTTGATTTTGGCTGTTGGCTGCGGCGGAGGCGGGTCTTCCACGGCCGCTCTTCCAACCCCCACGCCTACTCCGGCAGGAGGCACGCCAACCGTAACCTCATCTACAGCGGCGGTACCCTTAAACGGAACGCAACAATTTTCAGCAACCAACTTTTCTTCGACGGTCACGTGGACGATCAGCCCTTCCGTGGGAACCATTAATTCAACTTCGGGTCTTTACACTGCTCCCGCAACTTTCCCCGCATCGAATGCCGTTACCGTGAC
This sequence comes from Candidatus Angelobacter sp., assembly GCA_035653315.1. GTDB lineage: Bacteria > Acidobacteriota > Terriglobia > Terriglobales > Acidobacteriaceae > Angelobacter. The sequence goes on along the minus strand of DASRCD010000184.1, from coordinate 3,464 downwards.
GGCTACGGCAGGAACCCAGACCGCCAGCAAAAGCATTACCGTGGTCTATCCCAATGACAATGCTGCTTCGCAGACCACGCCAATTCCATTGGGCACTTCTGGCGGCAATTCAACCGATGTAGGCACTACAGTTTGCTGCATCGGCACGCTGGGCAGTTTATGGACACGCGCTGACCTGCCGCGTCCGGTGATTTTGAGCAACAACCACGTGCTTGATAAATCCAGCTTTGGAACTCCGGGAACTGACGTGATTGATCAGCCGGGACAGAACGCATGCTTTGGAGCTTCTACCAAACCCGTGGCCGTATTGACGCAAGGCGCCGCGCTTGCGCCAGCGGGCACAACACAAGGCCGCACCGGCGCTTCACCAAGCAATACGGACTCCGCAATCGCAACGATCAATACGGGAGCTGTGGACTTGACTGGAACAATTCTTGATTTAGGCGCGGCTGGCCCCAGCAGCATTGCCGCAGCACCGCCCTCTGCTACGCTGGCTACCCCTGCGCTGAATCAAGCTGTGGCCAAGAGCGGACGCACAACAGGACTCACCTGCTCCACTGTTACATCCATCAGCACCAGCGTACAGGTTGCTTATGAAACCTCCTGCGGCAGCAACGTTACCGCATTTAACGCTACATACACTGGCCAGGTTGTCATCAATGGCGGCTCTTTCAGCGCTGGCGGCGATTCAGGATCACTCATCGTGACGCAGGCAACTGCCCGCCCGGTAGCATTGCTGTATGGCGGCAGCACTACAGATACAGTCGCCAACCCGATTCAGGACGTCGTAACTGCTCTTTCCAATGGCGCAAATACGTTGACCCCGGTCGGCGGCGTTGATCATGCTGTAAGCTGCCAGCCAACCGCTTCCGCTAACTCGAAGCAAGTAGGAGCACAATCCGCTACTGTGCCGCTTTCTGCAACAGAACGGCAGCGCGTAACGCTTGTGCAACAACACAATGGCGCTGCATTGCTGCGTGACTCTGCCATCCGTTCAGTGGAAGCAGGACCCAGCGCCGATAATCCGGGTGAAGGCGCGCTACTCATCCATCTCACACGCGCAACCAGCACCCCAATTCCGGCGACCATTGATGGTGTCCGCACGCGCGTTGTTTACGACAATGACAGCGCCGTACCTTCCATTGGCGAAGCGCAGATTGCGCAGGCCACCGCGATTAAAGAAGCGCACGTCAAAGAGTTTCTGGGCCAGGGTGGAATCCAGGGGTTTGGCGTTACCGTGAGCGCCGATAATCCGGCGGAAACTGCCGTCTCCGTTTATGTAATTCAGGGCATGGATCATCCACCCATTCCTGCCACGATTGATGGTGTCCGCACCAGAATCTTTACTGGCAGCCAGTTCAAAGCATATTAATCGAAAGAGAATCAATAAAAGGCCCCGGTGAAAGCCGGGGCTTTTTCTTTGGCACACAAATTTTGCAAAAGAATTTTGTGCTGCCCTGTACGGCTGAATTATTTTGCCCGCATGATCATCACATCAGTGGATTTCACCAGCGCGGCAGCAAGCTGGCCTTTTTCCAGGCGCATTTCCCGCACGGCATCTGCCGTGATAATGGACGTGAGGCGCTGGCCGGCGATGGAAATAGTGACTTGCGCCATGAGTCCTTCAACCACCAGATCAACAACGCGGCCCACAAGTTGATTGCGTCCGCTGATTTTCCTGAAAGTTTCGCGGCGGCTTTGCACTGGGCCACGCTGTGGAACAGCAGGCAGAAGGCGGTCAATCTCCGCCTCTGGAATGCGATGATGGCCTCCGGGTGTTTTTACGGTCTTGATTTTGCCTTTATAAATCCATTGCTTAAGCGCAGGATAACTCACTCCCAGGACCTTGCAGGCGTGCCGGACGGCATAAAGCTTTGGCTGCGGTTCACCCTTCATCATCTGCTTTTGTACTCCTCATGCGGATGCGGCGCAATTACGAAATCTTTTACCCTTAAAGCGAAGCGAGCAGCGAACGCAGAAGCGGAGTCGCCGGAGTTTGATACAGTTCACTCCACGTACCGCTCTGTGCAACTTTTCCCTGTTCCAGTGCAATGGCCTTATGCGGGCACAGGCGCTTGAGCACTTCCGCCTGATGGTCCACGGCGATCATGCTGAAGCCGATGGACTGTGCCCACAGGAGCAGATCATCAATCAATTCACGCACAAGCTGGCGGTCAAGGCCTGCGAAAGGCTCATCCAGCAGAACCAATGGCGGTTTGCGCGCCAGCATTCGCGCAAGACTCACACGACGCGCCTGTCCGCCAGAGATGCGCGATGCAGGTGCATCCCATAATGGCGCAAGTTGCAGGCGATGGCGCAGGGTCTCAATCCATTTCTTCTGCTCCGCGGTGGCGGCAATTTGTTTGCCGATCCCAAATGTGACGTTTTCTCCAACACTCAGGTGAGGAAAAAGTCCGGGATCTTGCGTGAGATATCCCACAGGCCGGCGATGCAATGGCAGCGATGGCGGAAACAGTTTGACTCCATTGAATTCCACATAGCCATCGTCAGGTTCTTCAATTCCAGCAAGACAAGCCAATACCGTACTCTTGCCCGCGCCGGAAGCGCCAAACAGGGCAAGCGAACAGCCAGCTTGTAATTCAAGCTGAACATCAACATTCAATTCGCGGCGCTTCTTCAGGATATGGGCTTTAAGCATGGCGGCGTCGCTGGGCTATTACATGGACGAGCCAGGGCAATGGCAAGGCAACTGATAAAAATATCACCAGCAGAGGCATCACCGCAGGCAACCCAAAGCTTTGCAGGTTTACCCAGAGTTGAACCGGCATGCCGGAAGGATAATAAGCCGTGACCACCACGGCGCCAAATTCACCAATGGCACGCACCCAGGCGATGCTGACCGCAACCGCCAGCCCAAGGCGCGAAAGAGGCAGCGTGACGCGCCAGAAAACTTCCATGGGAGCAAGCCCCAGCAATGCGGCCTGCTTTTGCAGGATTGCGGGCACTGCATCGAAAGCGGCGACGGCGCCAAGAACGTAATACCCCATGCCGACATAAACCTGCGTGAGGATGAAAGCGGCGGGGCTGTTGGTGGTGCGAATGCCAAAATGTTCCAGCGTTGCGCCCACCGTGCCATACGGGCCAAATGCGAGTGAAAGCAAAATTCCAAGCGCAAGCGGCGGCAGCAAAATTGGAATGAGTAAAATGGCCTGCCACCAGAGCCGTTCACGCGTGGAGCATCGCGCAATATAAGCTGCCATGGGCGTGCCAACCAGAATAATGATCAGCATGGCCAGAAAGGTAAGTGAGAGCGAGACGCGAACAGAAGCCAGCAAAGGTCCGCGCACATCCTCCCCTGTCCATTGCCACGGGCCAATATTGGCCAGCAAAGCCGTGAATGGATAAAGCAGCGCAAGAGCAAAGAATGCTGCTGCAATTCGTGGCAGCCATTTGTGATGGGGCTTCATGCTGTTCGTTTATGCGTGCAGTGGGGACGCTTCTCC
>DASRCD010000183.1:0-3326 GCA_035653315.1 Candidatus Angelobacter sp. | reverse complement strand
GCTTCCATTACATGATCGCTTGCCTCCGCAAACGCCTCCGGTGAACTCACGCCCTCAGCCTGCAGATAACTTGCGCCGATATTTGAGGTCATGATGATTACCGTATTCTTAAAGTCCACGGTGCGGCCTCTGGAATCTGTTAATCGTCCGTCATCCAGTATCTGCAACAAAATGTTGAACACATCCGGATGCGCCTTCTCGATTTCATCAAACAAAATCACGCTGTAGGGCCGGCGGCGCACAGCTTCCGTAAGCTGTCCGCCCTCGTCATGCCCCACGTATCCCGGAGGCGCGCCAATCAACCGCGCCACTGCATGCTTTTCCATGTATTCAGACATATCAATCCGAATCATGGCGTGCTCGTCGTCAAAAAGAAATTCCGCCAGCGCACGCGCCAACTCGGTTTTTCCCACGCCTGTTGGGCCAAGGAAGATGAACGAGCCAATCGGCTTTTTGGGATCGCTCAGGCCCGCACGCGAACGCCGCACCGCATTGGATACGCGCTGTAACGCTTCATCCTGGCCGATTACCCGCTGGCGCAGCCGCTCTTCCATGCTTACCAGCTTGCGCACTTCGCCTTCCAGCATTTTGGATACAGGAATACCAGTCCACTTGGAGACGATCTTGCCCACATCCTCTTCGTCCACTTCTTCCTTCAGCATGCGGCGCTGCTTGTCGTCAGCCTGCGAGCTTAGCTTGGCCAACTCGGCTTCAGCCTGGCGCAGATCGCCATAGCGGATGGCCGCAACACGCTCCAGATTCCCGCTGCGCTCTGCCTGCTGTTCTTCAATCTTGAGCTGCTCGATTTTTTCCTTGAGCTCGCGAATCCGCGTAATACCGGATTTCTCCTGCTTCCAGCGCGCTTTGAGCGCATCACTTTGCTCGCGCAGTTGCGCCAGCTCTTTTTCCACCACGGCCAGCCGTTCCTTTGAATTAGGATCGTCTTCCTTCTTCAACGCTTGCTTTTCAATTTCAAGCTGCGTGGCACGGCGCTCAAGCTGATCAATCTCGGTCGGCATGGAATCAATCTGAATGCGCAGCGACGATGCCGCTTCATCAATCAGGTCAATGGCCTTGTCCGGCAGAAAACGGTCCGTGATGTAGCGGTTGGAAAGCGTAGCCGCCGCAACAATGGCCGAATCTTTGATCCGCACGCCATGATGCACTTCATACTTCTCTTTGAGCCCGCGCAGAATGGAAATTGTGTCTTCCACGGTCGGCTCGCTTACCAGCACCGGCTGGAAGCGGCGTTCCAGCGCCGAATCTTTCTCAATGTATTTGCGATACTCATTGAGCGTGGTTGCGCCCACTGCGCGCAATTCTCCGCGCGCCAATGCCGGTTTCAGCATGTTGCTGGCGTCAATTGCGCCTTCTGCCGCGCCTGCGCCAACCAGCGTGTGCAACTCATCAATAAACAGGACAATCTGCCCGTTCGAATCTTCAATTTCTTTCAGCACCGCTTTCAGGCGGTCTTCAAATTCGCCACGATACTTTGCTCCGGCCAGCATTGCGCCAAGGTCCAACGCCACCACGCGTTTGTTCTTCAGTATCTCCGGAACATCACCGGAGATAATGCGTTGCGCCAGGCCTTCCACAATGGCCGTTTTGCCCACGCCTGGCTCGCCGATCAACACGGGATTGTTCTTCGTCCTGCGGGAAAGCACCTGCACCACACGACGAATTTCATCGTCGCGCCCAATCACCGGATCAAGCTTGCCGCGCCGCGCCAGTTCTGTAAGGTCCTTGGCATAGCGGGAAAGCGCCTGGTATTTGCCTTCAGGATTCTGGTCAGTCACCCGCTGCGAACCGCGCACGGACGTCAGCGCTTTTAAGATCGCATCATGCTCCGCACCCGCGCCTACAAGCAACTGGCGGGCTTCATTGCTCTTGTCCTTATCAGCCACAATCGCCAACAGCAGGTGCTCAGTGGAGACGTATTCATCCTTGAATGTGTCTGCCTCTTTAAAAGCCTGGTCCAGGACGCGCGACATGGCGGCCGAAAGATGCGGCTGCGCCGATGCCCCGGAAACTTTTGGCAGGCGATCAATCCTCTCTGTAATCTGGGATTGAAGATTTGCCGCGTTCACGCCCAGTTTGGCCAGCACAGGCACAACAATGCCTTCGCTATCCTGCAACATGGCGGAAAGCAAATGCAGCGGCAACATCTCCGGATTGCCATGCTCCCCCGCAATCTCATTTGCCTGCTGGATCGCCTCTTGCGCCTTGATTGTAAATTTGTCCCAACGTATTGCCATTTTGTTGCTCCTAAAAATTTTTGCAGTCTGAGATCCTTCCCCTTCGGGTCAGGATTTCGCCTGGCGGCTCAGACGCCGCCATTTCGGCTCAATTTGTCCCAACGTATTGCCATTTTTGTTCTACTCCTGTTTCTCCTATCCAAAAGATCCTTCGCGCTCAGGATTTCGCCTGCGGACTCCCGCTTCCGCTCACGCCCGCAAAGCGGCTCAATTTATCCCAACGTATTGCCATAATTACTTTTCTATTGTCTCTCTTGTTCGTCTTCTGCTGAGATGCCGGGCACATAAAAATCTATTCTTAAAAAGAAACGGGAGATGAACCATCATCTCCCGTACAGACATTCCTTCTACTTAGCCTGGAATTTTTCAAGTTCTGCGCGGCAGCTTATGCCTGCAGCGTCTTCGCTCCCGTCACGCCAACCTTGATCTGCCGGGGCTTGGCTTCAGCCTTTTTGCCCAGGGTGATCTTCAGGATGCCCTTATCATAGCTGGCTTCCACCTTTTCCGTATCCACGGTGTTGGGCAGCTTGAAGGTGCGGAGGAAAGAACCATAACGGCGTTCAATGCGATGGAAGTTCTCTTCTTTTTCTTCCTTCTCAAATTTGCGCTCGCCCTGAATGGTCAGAGTGTTGTTTTCCACGCTGACGTTCAGGTCTTCCTCATTTACGCCCGGAACTTCCAGCTTCAAGACCAGGTTCTGCTCGTCCGAATAAATGTCCACCGGGGGCACAAAGTTGCCAGCGGTGAGCTGGTCCTTGCCGGTTGGCTCATTAAAGTTCTCAAAAAAGTTGGCCAGTTCGCGGAAGGGGTCGATTCGGGTAATCGTTGTCATGTTTGTTTCTCCTTCTTAAGAAGTGATTTTTATGATTGCCGCCTTTACGATCTATTTGATGCATTGATTAGCACAAAAGAAGCATAAAATATGAGTGTTTTATTGTCAAGATTGGATGAAAATATATTTAGTTTATTTTCAATAAGTTAATAAATGGTGAGAAATTTAGGCTACAGAAAGCACCAGGCACTTCAAATAATACGTCTCAGGAACTCCCAACAAAATTGGGTGATCTTGCG
>DASRCD010000182.1:0-4054 GCA_035653315.1 Candidatus Angelobacter sp. | reverse complement strand
CACGTCCACGCGAAGGCACAAAACCAAACCTCAAATAAGGATTTTCAGAGTAGATCCTTTGTACCTTGAAGTATGGTTATAAACAAGAACAATCTCTTAAGATTTTTGCGGAAAACTATCTAAAGTACCTATTTGGTTGAGCCTTTTACCTGCTCTATCCCGCACTGTTTCGGCTTTTTCTCAGGACGCCAGCGCAGGAACTTGGTGCCATGGCGGAAGCGTCCATTGGAAAAATGATCATATTGGAATTCGCCGACCAGTTTGGGCATAAGCGGAGTCCATTCCGTATTCCGTTCCTCTGTTGCCCACCGGCTGGGACCGCCGGGAGCTTTGCCTGTAAATCCGGCGCCTTCCTGGTTGCTTTTTGCAATCAGGGGTTTGAGAATTGGTTTTAATTTCTTGCGGTCTTCCCGCGTAAAGCTGGAACTGAATCCCACGTGGTCCAGTTCACCATGGCTGTTATACAGTCCTAATAACAGCGAGCCTATTTCTTCTCCAGGCTTTTTCTGGGACCAGCGGAACCCTCCCACAACGCAATCTGCCGTGCGAATGCGTTTGATTTTGACCATTCCGGTGCGTTCGCCGGAAGTGTATTCACAATCCAGAAGCTTGGCGACAACGCCATCCCAGCCGCTGGCCGCGCCTTCACGCATCCACTTTTCTGCGGTTTTGAAATCAGTAGTGGCAGGAGAGAGTTCTATCACGTTCGCAGGATTGCTTTTGCCATGACTTCCGTCAGTTTGGCCATTGTTTTCGGAAGAAGCCATGAATTTGTCCGCAAATTCCTGCAATGCGATACGGCGGGCGGAGAGTGGTTGGTCCACAAGTCTGCTATCTTTCTCATTTACAAGAATGTCAAAGAGCATGTAGGTTGCGGGCGTTTCCTGCGAAAGGCGCTGAATGCGGCTGGCCGCGGGATGAATACGCTGCAGCAAAGCATTGAAGTCGAGCGATGCTCCGCTGCGGATCACAATCTCGCCATCCAATACAAATTTACGCGCGGATAATTCACGCAAAGCAGCAATGAGCTCTGGAAAATATCGTCCCAGCGGCTGGCCAGCCTTGGACTGCAAAACAATTTCTTCGCCGTCACGAAAAGCAAGGCAGCGAAAGCCATCCCATTTAGGTTCATACAGCCAGCCTTTTTCTTCCGGCAATTGCTTTACAGACCTGGCCTCAGCAGGCGGATATGGTGGTTGCAGAGCGAGATGCAGCTTGGGAAAAGAATGCTCCAAAGCCTCAGCGGGAACGGCAGCAGAACGGACAGAAGATTTTTTTGATTTGCGGGAAACAGGCATTTTCAATAACTTCGATGCCTGCCATGCGCTGCGAGATTTCATCCGCAAAACTAAGTTCTCTATAGTGACCACTGATCCCAGAGACCGTCTAAAAAAATATTCGCTTTGCCTCTTGACATTCAATGCTAATGTATTAGCATGTGCTAGTGGACTAGCACTTAAAATTTTCTCAACTCAGATTTCCGGAGAGCCATGAGTCAAGAAAAACATCTTCAATTGGGCCGGCGCGAACGTCAGATCATGGACGTGATCTACCGTCGCGGACGCGCTTCTGTCACGGAAGTTCTGGCAGAGCTTCCTGATCCCCCCAGCTATTCCGCGGTTCGCGGCATGCTGGGCCTGTTGGAAGATAAAGGATATCTTCGGCATGAACAGGAAGGGCTCAAATATGTTTACCTTCCTGCCGACGATACGCAGCAGGTACGCACCACGGCGCTCAAGCACATGGTTAAGACATTTTTCGGCGGCTCTCCTGAGCAGGCCGTGGCGGCGCTGCTGGAAATGTCGGACAGCAGCAAACTCTCCATCAAAGATAAGCAATACCTCTCGCAACTGATCAAGAAAGCACAACAGGAGGGAAGATAACCCATGTTTGCAGTGCATCCTATTTCCGCAATCATCCTCGATACGATTTGCAAAAGCACGATACTGCTGGCGCTGGCACGGGGCGCGGCGTTCACCCTGAAAAAATGTTCAGCTGCCACACAGCACATGGTCCGCGTCTTTACGCTCGCGGCATTGCTGCTGCTTCCCTTTTCGTCCATGCTTCTGCCTGCATGGCATGTAAAAGGCATTCCTCAATTTTTCAAGACACAATCGCAAGCTCCGCGCAACACGACTTTACAACAGGACATAGCAACAACTGCACCAGCTCCGGTGAAACATGAAGAGCAAAGTTCCAGCGGCACAGTTCGGTCGGTGAATAAACAAAAACTTCAGTCTGAGAGCGTAATGCACTCATCTGCTTCAGCGCCGACAGTTTCGATCTCTAACCTTGCTCCGCCGGCACCATCGCCGACAAATTACTCTTTGCCACGCTCTTCCACCGTTTCGACGGTCCAATCTTCTAGCTATATTGTTCCCGCTTTCATCGCTTTGTGGCTGGCCGGTGTTCTCTTCTTTCTGGGGCGCTGGAAATTGAATGCATTGCGACTTGCCGGGCTCGTCCGCCGCGCCAGCGTACTGACAGACTCCGGCTGGAATGCCCAGGTACGGGCTTTGGCCGCCGATTTGCGTATCCATCGCCATGTTGCCCTGCTGGTGAGCGATGAAATTGAAATTCCCATCACCTCCGGTATTCTGTTTCCTCGCATTATTCTCTCGCCGGATCACACAGAGTGGTCTTCCATGCGCCGCTTCGCCATCCTGCAGCATGAGCTTGCGCACATTCAGCGGCTGGATGCATTGACGCAGTCTCTTGCCCAGTTAACCATGGCGCTCTATTGGTTTCATCCGCTCGTCTGGGTCATGGTTCGCGCTATGCGCGTGGAGCGTGAACGCGCCTGCGATGATCAGGTGCTTGCTTCCGGCGCCAAAGCCTCAGACTATGCCCATGAATTGCTTGATATCGTTTCTGGACTTTGTGAACCGCAGTTGACTGCTGCGCTCGCCATGGCCCGACGCTCGCAACTGGAAGGCCGGGTGCTGGCTGTTTTAAATCCTGCAACCCGGCGTGGTTCGGTTTCACGCAAAGCCGCTCTGGCCATTGCTGCATTAACGCTAAGCATTGTCCTGCCACTGGCTGCAATGCAGCCCGCTCTGCAAAGCGGCAGCAACGCACCTGCGCCGAAGACAACAACTACAAAATCCAAGTCCAGCCCTTCCACATCGACTGCCCCAGTGCCGCAAGGAAATACTGCGCCATCAGCATCAGAACGCGATAATGATCAAGCTGCGGAGGCCCCGGAAGCTCCTGAGCCGCCGGAAACGCCTGCAATGGCCGGCATGCCCGCGGTTCCCTCTGCGCCGGCAGTTCCGGCTGTTCCTGCCGTTACAGGTGTGCCTGCGGTCCCGGCTGTGCCCGCAGTTCCCGCGGCGCCTATGAGCGAACTGAATGTTTGCGGCACAAAAGTCAAGCTGCACAACATGAGCATTGAAAGCCATGACGGCCTTTCAAAAAAACTAACCGCCACGTGGTCAGGCGATGATTGCAGCGTGGATCTGCGCGCTGAAGGCGAAATTAAATTTGGTGCCGATGCTACCAGCATTGAGAGCATTTCTTCCGGCGGCTACTTTGAAGTGAACGTCCGCCAGGGCGATACGCTGAAACAAGTCAGGGTCACGCCCTCCAGCAGCGGCCTGCAATATGTTTACAAGATCAATGGCAAACAGGAAGCGTTTGAAGGTGATGCCAGGGCATGGTTCTCTCAATTCCTGCTTGGACTGGAACGCACCACCGGCTTTTCCGCCGATGCGCGAGTACCGGCATTGCTTGCAAAAGGCGGTCCTAATGCAGTGCTGGATGAGATCAATAATCTTCAGGGTGATTACGTGCGCGGCATTTATTTCCGCAAGCTACTGGAGCAGCCGAATCTTCCTTCCGCGGTAGTCCAGCGCGTCATTAAGCAAGCCGGTGACCAGATCAAGTCAGACTATGAACTCTCCCGCGTGCTAATGACCGTGAGCAAGCAATACGATCTGCCGGATGAAGCTTCACGCACTGCTTTTCTCGCGGCGGCAGGCAAATTAAAAAGCGACTATGAGCACTCGCGTGTGTTGATTGAACTGCTGCGCCGCCCGAATATCTCAAAAGAAAA
>DASRCD010000181.1:0-5714 GCA_035653315.1 Candidatus Angelobacter sp. | reverse complement strand
AAACTGGGCCAATCGATCACGCACCTCAGCCCAAGCCGCATATTTTTCCGCCAGTTCATTCAGGTCATGGCCTGCATAGGTATCTAAAAGAGTGAGCCGGGCCGTGGCGTCAAACGCCAGGATGGTCTCATTCTGCGCGTGGATGGAAGCAATGGCCGGAGCCAGCGCCCGCAGCAATGCCACGGTTGCAGGCTGGTTATTGACAAAGACGCGCCCCTTGCCGCCTGTGGCAACTTCGCGCTTTACAATGATCTGATTCCCTTCCGGTTCAATGCCATTTTCTTCCAGCACGCGCGCCAGCCGCTTTTCATCAGCTTCAAACACGCCGCTCACCACGGCCTTCTCCGCGCCGTGGCGCACCATGTCAGTGGAAGCTTTATCGCCCAGTAGTAAGGAGAGTGCGTCAATCAGGATAGATTTGCCGGCGCCGGTCTCGCCCGTAAGCAGGTTCAGGCCGGGAGAAAACTCCACTGCCAGGCTGTCAATTACGGCATAGTTTTCAACGCGCAGTTCAAGCAGCACCTGGCAAATACCTCAGAAGGAATGAGCGCAGTCTAACATAGCTGAAGAAGAAGGTTGCAGCAGTTATGCAGCAGAAATGATCTGACGGGTAATTTATTTTTTTAACGCAGGATGGGTTTTCGCAATCCAGTTTTCCACCATTTGAACAAACTCTTGTGCCTTCCGCATGGCTTCTTCAGCTTGTGTCTCGGTCGCCACCTGGGAGTGGCTGTAATCGATCAAGTTGCGCTTGCGGCGGCAGGTTTCAAAGTAATCGGCATATTGGTCTGCCGATTTTCCCAGCACGAGTCTGATGCTTTCCAGAGTGACCCTATGATGTCCGGTCATGCTGGTAATGCGGTATCCCGCGCAAGCAACAAGCATATTGGATGCCTGCAAAGCGGCATTGTACGCAGTGGCGAAGCGACGGTCTGCTGAAAGGCCCGTGATGCCAGCATCTTTCAGGTCACGGGCTATTAGTTCACGCATTCCGTTTAATTCGTTTTTTGACGTCGTATGCTTTTGCGCTTGCTTGTTTGCCAGCAAGCTTGACCAAGTCACTTTCGTCGCCTTTCACAAACGTTTTCGCGCCCTGCAAAACAGCCATTAAAAAATGGTTCTTCTCTTTAATCTTTTGGAGGAACTCCGCCGGAGAATAATTGATTACATTGATCTCCCTGCCCAGGGCAGCTTCGCCTTTTCTCAATGCCGGCGCTAAATCCGCCAACCCAATTTCTCCCACCACCATTAAATCAATATCGCTGAATGTGTGTTCTTCACCACGCGCCATTGATCCAAACAAAAATGCGGACTGTATTTTATCGTCCCAGGGCTGTAATAACCCGGTAAGTGTGGCCGCTACTCCATACGCCTTTTCAAAAAGCCTCCGCAATTCAGGATATAAAGGTGACTGGTCTTGTACTTTTATATAGCGGCGTGCCCCATCACGCCGTTCCTGAAGAATGCCACTTTTTACCAACGCTGACAGCTCCCGTTGCAGACTGGAAGGGCTTGTGTCTAAATAGACAGCCAGTTCTGAAAGATACCACCACTTTTCCGGCTTTGTGACTGTAGCGTAAAGTATGCCCAGCCTTATTCCGGGAAAAAGTGCGGCTAGCTGCTGGTTTTTACGCATAATGCATAAATTATTACGCACTTTGCGTAAACTGTCTATTCTTTAAACCAACAGTGTAGTGTCTTATTTGATGGAAATGCTTTCATTCTGTCTGCGTGAGCGCCCGAGGCTCACCACAACAGTCAGACGGAAGACCTTTTACCAGTGTCACATTAAGGCCGGCACTTTAACGCTTCACCGGCTGCTGTACGTCTCCTAAATTCACTCGCACCCAATATTCAGGTTTGGGCGGCGGAGAGAACATTGCTTTCTCCAGACGGGGACGCAAACAGGCATCATTGGCATTTTCCGGGACCACCATCATCTGCTGAATTGCGCCGGTTTTGCCCATCTGCACAATCAGCAATGTGGGCGCTGGGCCGTTTGCGCCAGCGGTGCAATCCTGCAACACGCGGGCAAACCGCGCGGAAAATTCCTTTGCCACCTGGCGGTCATATTGCTGCCCTTCCGGCGTGGCAATATTCATGTTCACGGCCTTATATGCCTCAATAATTTTCTTGAACGGCCCGGCGGAATTTCTGGCCCAGGCCTTTACCTTGTCGAAATATTCCTGGCTGCCCCACACGCTTTTGTCCCAATGGTCGCCAAGTTGGAGCAGCAGGTCGTCCGCCGTGGTGTAATCACCGAACTTTGCCGCCATCAAGGCAATCTGGTTTTGCCGCTGTGCGCTCGCGCCATATTGCTCAACTAAATCCTGATAGCCAATCAGGGCGCGCGACCACACAAAATGCTGCGGCAGCTTGCTCAACTCCGCATTGGTCAAAATTGACTGTGTTATGTGCCAATAAAGAATGTCTCCCGGCTTGCCGCCAAGCTTATTGGCGGTCTCTTCCGCAAATTTTTCCGGCTCACCTTCATGGCCGCGTACCCCTGGCATGAGCGTGTAAGCCTGCTGCTCGTAGAGATAGTGATACTGCGGCTCAAAGGCCACGGCGCGCTGGAAGAGCACATTCAGGTCTTCCATCTCCCAGCCTTCCGCTCGGCCCACCTGCATCATCACGTCATACCATTCCGGGCATTTTTCCTGTAGATCAGAAGCCTGGTTCAGCGTGGTCTCAGCCTGCTTGAGCCGTTCCGTGAACAGGCGCATGCTTTCCGGCGTGGCCGAGCCCGCGGGCGCAATGGCTTTTGCCTGCTGCGCATACATCAGCTCTGCCGCAGCCAGTGACACGCGCGCCGTGATGGATGCGGGCTGCTGCGCCACCCAGCGGTTCAAGCGGCCAAAAAACGCATTCCAGTCCGCCGGAATTCCGGGGCCGCTGCCCCACGGCGACTCCACCGCCTGATACAACGTGTACAGCTTCCATTCGCCGCCGGCAAAGCGGGTTTTATTGTTGCGCTCCGCTGCGGCCACGTCATCCAGCACAACAAATTTTTCCTGCTCCAGCAGCAGACGCACGCTGGCACTGTATTGCTCAGGATCTTTTTCGGCAATCAGGTTCATTGCCAGGTTCAGATCATAAGCATTCTGCTGTGCTTTTCCGCTGGCGGCCTTCGCCTCCGGAGACTCGCCTTCTTTGGCATTCCGGATTTTGCGCGCAATATCGCCTAATGAGTCCTGCGCCTGCAAGCGCGGGACCGCCAACACTGCGCATAATGCCAGCCCGGCCAGCGCCATTAAGTCTTGCTTTCGCATGGATAAAGCATAGTCACTGCCGCCGTGGAAACACAGTTACGTGAGTGCTAAACAGGGTAACTGGAAAGGGCCACTCCCGCCGGTCTTTTGTAAGTTTCTCCCCAATGCTCAAGCCATTTCCAGACCATCGTCGCCCGCAGCCAACTTCTTTCAACTAAACATCAAGGCCACTCCGCCCATTACGCCATCATCAGAACATTGCTGGGCCAACAAAGAACACAAGACCGGAGTGAACCAACCATGAAGCAGGCGCGCAAGCCGCAGGCAAAAACGGCAAAGGCAAAACAACCAAACAGCGGTGAAGAAACCGTTACCGTGATCATTGAAACGCCTAAAGGCAGCCGCAACAAATATAAGTTCGACGAAAAAATGCGGCGCTACATGCTGGCCAAGGTGCTGCCGCAGGGCATGGTGTTTCCGTATGATTTTGGCTTTGTTCCGGACACGCACGCCGAAGACGGCGATCCGATTGACGTTCTGCTGCTGATGGATGAGCCTGCCTTTCCCGGCTGCGTGGTGGAGTGCCGCCTAGTAGGCGTGATTGAAGGCGAGCAGACTGAAGACGGCGACACGCATCGCAATGACCGGCTGCTGGCCGTGGCCCAGGACAACCACACGTATTCCGACCTGCGCAGCATCGCAGACATGAACCAGGCGTTGCTCAAAGAGATCGGGCAATTCTTTACCAACTATCATCAGTTGCAAGGCAGAAAATTCAAGGTGATTGGCAATCAGGGACCGCAAGAGGCAATGCAGCTTCTGCAGAAAGCCTCAAAGAAGAAGAAAGCCGCATAACTGCGCAGGTTACGTGCCATTGCTCTCATTCATAAACTTGCGCGGCAGATAACAGGAAAGCAAACACCTTCCAATCGGGCTTTGAGGGGAAGGGGAGATTAAAATTTTTGTAATAACCGTCCATACTTTCTATACAGGCGCTTAGCGCCTCTAAGAATGACTCCAGAGTATTATTTTCCCAAGCATCGGGATCTTGCCTGTATTCCTTCACCATGTCAGAGACGAACTGTGCAAGATCTTTATGTGTTTTTATGGAATCAATGTGTTTATCCATTATTTCTCCGGATCTTAAGAGACTTTCTTTCCTTGTCTCATAGCTATGAAAACTTCATGCTACCCTGAGTTCTCTTCCGCGTGCTCACTTGCGGGCTGTGCGCTTCCACAGGCTGATGCCGAACCACAAAAAATAAAACGCCAGCAGCAGCCCTCCGCCGCTCCAATAGGCCAGCGCGTCAGACCCGGTGAATTTGCGGATCACCACCAGTAAATCTCCGGCCATTCCCGGCGCAAGAAATATCAATGATGTCAGCAACAAGCGGCTGGCAACGGTGTGGAAGTGTTCACTGTCCTGTCCGGCTTCCACCAGCCGATGATACGCAGCCGGGGCAATCAGCAGCACAATGGCAACCGTAGTGGCCAGCAAACTGGCAAAGTGGACCCACTGTGACGAGCGCGGCAGCTTGTCAAAGCCTTCACCAAAGACAATGGCAAACTGAAATCCCAGGAAGGCCTGCGCGCCGGGCAGCGCCATGCGGCATTCCACCAGAACTTTTTTGATCCGGTCGGATAAATTCCCTTCCTCCTTCGGATCGGGCTTCTGCTGCTCTTCCGCCAATTCTTTCTTCGCCTGCCGCCGATGCTCCAGATTGTCGCGCGATAAAAGACTTCCATACCAAACCGCCACGGCAAACAGTCCGGCAGCAACGCTGATCAAAACAGGATGCGGAATTTGCAGCGCGCAGTTCACCGGATAAAACGTAAGCGCCAGCCCGCAGGCCATGGGGAATAAAGCCCAATCCAGCACGCGCGTGCTGAAGGTTTCCATGCGGGCTGTCTGGAGTCCGCGGGCGGCAATCTGATGGAATGCCGCCGGCCAGATCAGCCAGCCCAGACCGGCCGTCATAATCCCCAAGCCCACTATTTCCGCAAGCTGCGCGGAAGTATTGATCTGCTGAAAGCGCGGCTCAAAACACATGCGATAGCTGAAGCCAAGCAACACCTGTCCGCCCAGAAGCAGCATGCGCGCTTCATTCAGGGCATTTTCAATGTGGTCACTCAGATGGGCCATATCTGTTTCAGTTCACGATTGCCTTAGATGCAGCCGGAGCCGCCTGCATTTGCGGCCCCCGGTGATCTTGCAGTCTTAAGTCTTTCAAGCTTCGATTGCCGATCTGCGGTTTTCCGTTCTGCTTGTTTGAACCCCATCTTCAATCTGTGATTTTGAGTTCATCGTTTTATCCGGTGTGTTTCACTGTGGATCAAAGGCCAGCGCTTCAGCGGACGCCAGTTGCCGCTCTTCCAGTCAGCATATTCAGTTTCCAGAATGAAGCCGGGCTCAATCACAAAGTGCAGCGCGGTTTTATCCTGAAAGTGGACGTCAATGGCATGGTACTCGCCGGCGGTAAACACCTCCACAAAATCCACGGG